>JACZXW010000060.1 GCA_022571415.1 Pseudomonadota bacterium | reverse complement strand
ACAACGCCTGGGGAGCGATCGAATCCAGGCAGCGGCTGGTGCAGCAGATGGCAGATAATATTCGTGGATTCCTTGCCGGAAAACCGATACGGGTCGTGACCAGGCTCACCGGATTGCATTAACAGCGGAATTGCGTCATTTTGTCGGATGGTAAAATCAACAAAGGTACGAGATGGCCAGGACACTGACGTTATTTATAGGGCTGATTGCTTTCATAGCAACGCCTGGGATTCCAGCCGAGATTCTAATCGGATTTGACGAGGCAGGAAGCGAACAGCAGCGAGCTCTTGAAACCAGGTTTGACAAGTATCTCGATGCGAAGGAACTCGACGCATGGCTAAGGCAACTTTCCGCGGAACCACACCACGCGGGGTCCGTTGCAGGCAAAAACGTCGCCGAGGCAATTGCCGGGATGTTTACGTCCTGGGGGTTTGACACCGAAATTGAGGAATATTCCGTTCTGTTGCCGACCCCTAAATTGCGCCGGCTGGAACTAGTGGCTCCGACAAGGTTTACGGCTTCGCTAAATGAGGTGTCCTTATCCGATGATCCCAGCACTCTGGTCAGGGAAAATTTGTTACCTCCTTACAACGCTTTCTCAATCGATGGCAACGTCGAAGGTGAGCTGGTTTTTATCAACTACGGCCGACCGGAGGATCACGAGCTGCTGCAACGATACGGAATCGATCTTACCGGAAAAATCGCGATCGCCAGATACGGCAAGACCTGGCGTGGAATAAAACCCAAACTGGCAGCAGAAAATGGGGCCATCGCGACCATCATTTACTCAGATCCCGCTGATGACGGCTATGTCAAGGGCGATGTATACCCCGCTGGCCCCTTCAAGCACGAAAGTGCAGTCCAGCGCGGCTCCGTGATGGACATGCCCATCTATCCTGGTGATGTTCTGACCCCCGGTGTGGGTGCAACGATGAGTGCAAAACGACTGGCGCTCAGTGATGTCACCACCATTACAACAATTCCCGTGTTGCCGATTTCATATAAGGATGCGCTGCCGCTCCTGGCGGCGATGGGTGGAGCGGTCGTCCCCCCCGAGTGGTCAGGCGGGCTGCCCATTACATATCATCTCGGTCCTGGTCCTGCCAAAGTCCAACTCGAGGTAAAATTTAACTGGGACCAGGTCCCTATCTACAATGTCATTGCTCGGTTGAAAGGAAGCCTGTATCCCGAAGAATGGGTCATCCGCGGTAATCATCATGATGGTTGGAACCATGGTGCAGCCGATCCTCTTAGCGGCCTGGTTGCCTTGTTAGCAGAGGCACAGGCTGTAGCGGAACTGGCTAAATCCGGAAATCCACCTGCCAGAACAATCATCTATGCGGCCTGGGATGCGGAAGAACCTGGATTGATCGGTTCAACGGAATGGAGCGAACATCATGCCGAGCAGCTAAAGATACATGCTGTCGCCTATCTCAACACAGACGGAAACAGCCGCGGATTTGTGCGTATCGGCGGCAGTCATTCTCTTGAAAAATTTTTCAATCAAATTATGGCTGATGTGAAAGACCCGCAAACCGGCGTACCGTTAAGTACCCGCTTGCGGGCCAGTATCACCATCGATGGTAGCGATGAAGCTAAAAAGGCAATAGCCGACAAGGACTTTATTCGTCTCTATCCTCTGGGATCAGGTTCCGACTACAGCCCCTTCCTGCACCACCTCGGTATCGCCTCTGCAAACCTGGGCTTCTCGGGTGAAGGTAAAGGGGGCAGTTACCACACCCTATATGACACTTATGAGCACTATACTTCCTGGCGTGATCCAGAACTCAAATACGGTATCGCACTGGCACAGGTTGCTGGCAGAGCCACTCTGCGCCTGGCCAACGCCAGCATCCTGCCATTTGATTTTATCAATCTGGTGACCAACATCGCCAGCTACATTGAGGAACTGCAATCACTGGCGGACGAGATGCGTGAGGAAACGACGAAGATCAACGATCTGATCAAGGATGGTTCCTATAAGATCGCACTCGACCCTTCCAAATCCTTGGGTCCACCAATACTAAAGGAGGCAGTGCCCTTTTTTAATTTTGCGCCCTTGAAGAATTCCCTTTCGAAATTACAAAAAGCAGCCGACCTGTTACACGAGACGTCGAATGATGGTGGACCGCCACCTCAGAAGCTGATCGAAATCAACAATCTGCTGTATACAAGTGAACGTCGCCTGATCCGCGATGCAGGCCTGCCGGGTCGCCCCTGGTATAAACACCATATTTACGCCCCTGGCTACTACACAGGTTATGGCGTCAAGACGATCCCGGGTGTCAGGGAGTCAATCGAGATTCGACAATTCGACAAGGTCGCAGAGCAAATTGATATTGCTGCCGGAGTACTCGATGCCCTGACGGATCAACTTACCGCCATTAACGAGGCCTGGAATAACGACGACTGAGGCCAAGATTCACCCCGGGTGTCGCAAAAGCACCAACAATCAAGATGCTACAATGGCACCTGACTCGAAAGCAGACCGATTGATACAGGACGTAACGATCGACAAGGGAAATACCGGAGAAACCGACACCCTGCAGGATTCACTGTTGCAGGCCCTGGTCGCACTGACGCGATTGCACCACAAACCATTTTCGGCAGAAAGCCTGATCGCCGGGTTGCCACTGGAAGATGGAATACTCACACCTGATCTTTTTGTGCGCGCAGCAGAGCGTGCTGGATTTAATGCGACTTTCCTTGAACGAGAACTGCATGAAATCACGACACTGGTACTTCCTGTCGCACTGATCCTGAAGGACCGGAGCTGTTGCATCCTGCTGTCCCAGCAAGAGCAAAAAATCAGCGTGATGTTTCCAGATGAACAGGACAGGACCCGCGATCTGGATCTCGAGTCATTTAAAGCGAGGTACAGCGGCTACTGTCTGTTCCTGAAACCGGAATACCAGGCGCATGCTGCAGAAAAACAGGACTACAGCCACCACTGGTTTTGGAGCACAATCAGAAAATCCCGCGGACTCTATGCAGAGGTTCTGGTAGCGTCCCTTTTGATTAATCTGTTTGCGCTGGTGACGCCCCTGTTCATCATGAATGTCTACGACAGGGTGGTACCTAACCAGGCTATCGAGACACTCTGGGTCCTTGCCTCGGGTGTAGCCATTGTCTTCCTGTTCGATCTGGTCATGAAAACCCTGCGTGGTTACTTTATCGACACCGCTGGTAAAAGAGCAGACATCCTCTTGTCTTCAAAAACATTTTCCAGGGTCATGGATATCAAATTGAGCGCCAGGCCCAGCCGGGTAGGCAGCTTCGCTAACAATTTGCAGGAATTTGACAGCTTCCGCGAGTTTTTTACTTCCACGACGCTAATCGCACTGATTGATCTTCCCTTCGTTTTACTTTTTGTGCTTCTCATTTACGGCATTGGCGGTATCCTGGCCTCGGTACCCCTGATTGCGATTCCACTGATCGTGATCGTTGGCATGATCTTCCAAAAGCCACTGCAAGAACTCATCAACAGTACTTTTACAGAATCCGCTAGAAAGCACGCCATGCTGATCGAAACGCTTACCGCACTTGATACCGTGAAAAGCACAAGAGCAGAAGGCATCATGCAGCACAAATGGGAAGCGTTTAATGCCAGGATTGCAAAACTCTCGCTAAAATCCAGGTTCCTTTCACTCACCACAATTAATATCGCGCAGACGGTACAGCAACTGGGTACAGTGGCCATCGTAATCCTCGGCGTATATGCCATCCTCCAGGGGAACTTATCCGTCGGCGGCCTGATCGCCTGCACCATTCTCACCGGCAGGTGCCTGGCACCAATGACACAAGTTGCCAGTATCCTGACCCGATACCATCATTCCATCGCTTCATACAATGCTATCGACCGGGTAATGGCACTACCCGTAGAAAGACCCGAAGGCCGCAAGTTCCTGCATCGCCCGAACATTGATGGAAACATAGAATTCCGGGACGTGACCTTTAACTACCCGGAGGCGAAAATACCCGCAATCAAAGGTATCTCCTTCAATATAAAGGCAGGTGAAAAAATTGGCATTATCGGCAAAACCGGTTCCGGCAAGAGCACCTTACAGAAACTGATAATGAACTTTTACGACCTGTCTGAGGGCAGCATTCTGGTCAGCGGAACAGATATAAACCAATTGGACCCAACTGATCTGCGAAGAAACATTAGTTACGTACCCCAGGATGTCACCTTGTTCAACGCGACCGTCAGGGAGAATATCGTGCTCGGAACGCCACTCAGTACCGACGAATCCGTACTCGCCGCTGCTGAACTGGCTGGCATCAGCGAATTCCTCAATGAACACCCGGAAGGTTATGACCTGATGGTGAGTGAAAGAGGGGGCAATCTCTCTGGTGGTCAGCGCCAGGGAATCGCCATCGCCCGGGCCCTGGTTAACGGCGCCTCGATTTTACTGTTGGACGAACCAACCAATGCGATGGACAACACCACTGAACTGGTTTTCAAGAACCGATTTTCAGACTACATCGAAGCACGAACCCTCATCCTGGTCACTCATAAAACGTCCATGTTGTCCCTTGTGGATCGTCTGCTGGTGCTAAACAACGGCCAACTGGTTGCTGACGGTCCAAAAGAAGAAGTGCTTGCAGCCCTTGGCGGCTCTCGATAAAAATGTTTTCAGGCGTGTAAAGATAATGGTACATAAAGAAGACCTAGATTTTATGCCGGACACCTACGCCGCCGAGGTCGAATCGACCCCTGTCGCCGCCCATGCAATTTTGTGGGTATCTGTCATCTTTCTTGTTGTCGCTATCGTCTGGGCCAACCAGGCGAAGTTGGATGAAGTTACCCACGCAACCGGCAGAGTCATCCCGTCAGGCCAAATCCAGGTGGTGCAGAATCTGGAAGGTGGAATCCTGACCGAGGTCCTGGTCAAGGCCGGTGACTATGTCACACAAAATCAAATCCTGATTCGAATGGATGATACCCGCTTTGCCTCCTCCTTTAACGAAGGGGTGCTGACTTCCCAAATCTTGCGGGCCAAAATAGCGCGGCTGCAGGCTGAAATCAGCGGCGATCCTTTTGAATCCCCCGAAGGCTTCCCTGCTGAACATATGGATATCATCGAAGACGAACGGCAGCTGTATCACGCCAGGCAACAGGAGCTCAGTTCCAGCATTGATATTCTGTACCAGCAACTAATCCAACATAAACATGCATTGGCCGAATTGCGGGCCGAGGAAAAAAACTAGCGCGAAACGCCGACCTTGCTGTTCAGGAACTCGCCCTGACGGAACCTCTTGTCGAAACCGGCGCGGTTTCAAAAGTAGAATTGCTACGCTTACAGATAGCAGTCAATGAATCTCTAGGCAGGTTGGAGGTTACACAATTGACTGTACCCAAGGCACAAGCGATTATCGCGGAAGCGCAGAAAAAGATACAAGAGCTGCAGCAGCAGTTTAC
Source organism: Pseudomonadota bacterium (assembly GCA_022571415.1). Classification (GTDB taxonomy): domain Bacteria; phylum Pseudomonadota; class Gammaproteobacteria; order Pseudomonadales; family Azotimanducaceae. The sequence goes on along the minus strand of JACZXW010000060.1, from coordinate 10,001 downwards.
GAGCATGTCACGGACTAAAATGAATGAAGCCAAAAGCCAACTTAGCCGGTTAAGCATCACAAACGTGGCTCTTGAGGACAGGGTTATGCGTACCGACGTTCGATCCCCGGTCGATGGCACGGTGAAACGAATTCTGGTTAACACCACCGGTGGCGTAATTCAGCCGGGAATGGACCTGATTGAAATTGTACCCTCCAACGATACCCTGCTGGTGGAAGCCAAGATCCGGCCTTCAGATGTTGCTTTCATTCATCCAGGACAGCAGGCAACAGTAAAACTCACAGCCTATGACTTCGCAATCTACGGCGGCCTGGATTCTGTGCTTGAACTCATCAGTGCAGATTCCATATCGGATGAAACCGGCGAACACTTTTTCCAGATCAGGGTTAGAACCAACAAAAACTACCTGGGTTCCGATAATAATCCACTTCCCATCATCCCCGGCATGACGGCAACTGTAGATATCATCACTGGTGAAAAGACAGTCATGGACTATATTCTGAAACCGCTAAAACGGGCCCAGGCATCAGCCTTGTCTGAACGGTGAGCAACCGCAGCACAGAGTTCGCTTGTACCATCACCTATAATTCATTTGCCCCGGATAACGCTGATTGAAGTGTTTTCTGCAGACCGATATATAGTCGTCGTTACCACCGATGACAACCTGCTCTCCACTGCTGACAACACTTCCTGATTCATCGACCCTGAGCACCATGGTTGCCTTGTGCCCGCAATGGCAAATCGCCTTTATCTCTTTCAAATTGTCGGCCCAGGCAAGCAGGTATTTACTGCCTTCAAATGGTTCCCCTTGAAAGTCCGTACGCAGGCCATAAGCGAGGACAGGCACATCGAGTTCATCCGTTATCCTGCCAAGTTGGTGGACTTGCTTCTTCTTTAGGAACTGGGCTTCATCCACCATCACGCAACTGATCTTCGCTGATGCATTCTTGTCCCTGACAATACTAAAGAGGTCATCTGAAGAGCTGAAAATATGGGCATCGGCTTCAAGCCCAATACGGGATGTCACCTTGCCTTTGCTGTACCTGTTATCGATTTCCGAAGTCAACAACAGGGTCCGCATCCCTCGCTCCTGGTAGTTGTAGCTGGACTGCAGGAGAGATGTAGACTTCCCTGCATTCATAGACGAATAATAAAAATAGAGTTTGGCCATCCGAGATCCTAGCGACCCGTGAAGACGGGTTTTCTTTTGTCCATAAAGGCCTTGCGGCCTTCTTTGTAGTCCTCACTGTCAAAACACGCATTGACCATGGTATTGATGGCCTCAAGATCACGTTTTCCCGAATCCTTCATGGCTTCATTCACCGCGGCTTTCGCGGCTTTAATCGTCAGGGGTGCATTGTTCGCAATCAACGCGGCATAGTCCCTGACTTGTTGTTCAAGCTCCTGCCTTGTGACCAGGAAATTGATCAGGCCAATTCGCAGCGCCTCATCGGCATCCAGAAATCGCGCACTAAACATAATATCTTTAGCCCTGGATGGACCGACAAGGTTACAGAGGGCTTTAAGCCCGCCATAATCATAGCCAAGACCGAGTTTAGCCGCGGGTATCCCGAACGTGGAATCGACCGTCGCAAACCTGACATCGGCGCTAAGGGCGGTGGCCAGGCCACCGCCAATGCAATATCCCTGGATCATCGCAATAAGAGGTTTGTCCAGCTTCCCCAGCCAACGGTTGGCATTTGCAGCCACCTCGCCGTACTGTTTTTTCTGTTCGGCATTACCACGCTTTGAATCAAACTCCGAAATATCGGCGCCTGAAACAAAAGCCTTGTCTCCTGCTCCTTTCATGACGACGACCCGCACATGTTTATCCTTCTGGAAGGACTCCAGAATCGTCCCCAGACCTTCCCACATTTCCAGGGAAATCGCATTTCTGCGTTCAGGATTATTAAATGTGATCCAGCCGATTCCATCTTCAATGTCGGCTAATATTTTCGTGGTATTGAGCTTCATGGTGACCCTTGTTATCTAAATAGCGTGCTTCTCTCGCAGCATATTAATTTCATCCGCGGTAAGACCCATCTCCTTCAATACTTCCTCATTGTGTTCACCCAGTTCTGGCCCCGGACGATCGAACGATTCGGCCGCAGCAAACGCGGACATATTGATCGGTGAACGAACGAGATTGAATTCTCCCAATGTTGCATGACTGACGGGCAGCTCCATCTTCAGAAATTTCACCTGTTCGTCTTCGAAAGCCTCACCGATGTTGTAAATGGGCCCGCAGGGACAGCCCACCTCATTCATTTTCAGCACAAATTCAGCAGTAGTTTCCTTAACCGTGATGGCGTTCATTTTCGACCAGAGTTCGTGCCGGTGTTTGACTCGATCCCTGGGGTTTTTAAATCGTTCATCCTCCGCCCATTCCGGCACCTGCATCTTTTCACAGAAAGCCCTGAACATCTTGTTGGTGCTTGCCGCGAGATTGACCTTCCCGTCGCTGGTATCAAAAACACCCATGGGAGAATTTGTAGGGTGATTATTTCCCTCCTGGGAGGCTATTTCACGGCCCATGGTGTATCTGGCACCCTGGAAATCCAGCTTGCACAACATGGACTCCAGCAACGAGGTGTGAACCCATTGACCTTCACCTGTTTTCTCCCGATGCAGCAAAGCCAATAATATACCCTGACCCAGGAACATCCCGGCGGAAGTATCACTGATCGCGATACCCACACGCATGGGTCCCTGGCCAGGTTCACCGGTTATTGACATGAGCCCGCTGGTTCCCTGAATAACCTGGTCAACGCCAGGACGTTTGCTATAGGGTCCATCCTGGCCGAAGCCGGATATGCTCGCGTAAATAATTGAAGGATTCACTTTCCTGACTGATTCATAATCCACGCCGAGGCGGAACTTCACCTCCATCCTGAAATTTTCAACAATGACGTCGGCCTTTTTAGCGAGAGTCATGAACAGGTCACGGCCCTCGTCAGATTTCAGATTAATCGTTATACCACGCTTGTTACGATGCAAATTCTGGGAATCAGGACCATGGCGCCCGCCAGTGACATCGCCTGTGCTCGAAGTGGGCGGTGGTTCAATGCGAATGACATTGGCGCCCCAGTCTGCGAGCAACCGAACCGCAGTAGGGCCGGCCCGGGCAAGGGTGAGGTCGAGGACTGTATAGCAGGCAAGAGGCAGGCTGGACATCAGCGGTTTTCCAACAGCGCTCTCAGCTCCAACGCTATCTCACTGAGCTTCACCTGCAGGGTCCGCGTATTTTTCGGGCCCATCCGAATCAGTTGTTTTTGTGCCGCACTCAGAGATTCAAGTTTCTTGTTTTCGAACTGATACATCACTACTGGCCTTACCAACCGGATGGGCTCGTTAATGACCGGGGTTTCGAGCAGTCGGCCGATGGCCTGGAATACAACATCATCAAATTTTCTGTTTGGATAACCAAGTTCATCATAGGCTTGCTGCAACATTGGTCTTACCAGGACGAAGAACTCTGCTGCCCGTCGGGCATCAAGGGATACCACCACCGCGGTAAAAAAATCGTAACGTTTGTATGAAGCACTATCAAGCAAATAGACCTTTTCAGAAATCTGCTGGGCAAGGAAAGGACCTTCAGGTGCCAGGATCCAGACCGGATCCTTCACTACCTGTCCAACAGCAACTCCATCGACGAATGCGACAAATTTCCGGATCAGCTCATTCGGGGACAACCAGGCGTTGACGCCTTCATGTCGAGTCAGACTGACCACACCATCACGAATCAGCTGGTCACTGTCGTTGAGCAGTGGCAACACAAACGCCGGAGCCGTCTCATCGTCGACTTTAATTGGTGCCTCAACGACCTGTTCCATCTCAAGTTTAGTTTCCTCTTCCGTTTCAACTGCCCCGGTTTTGGGCTCAGGAATAGCCAGGGGCTGGGATACCGCCGGTGAATCCCCGGTCCGGACCGTCATCGAATAAATAACAAATACGACGATCGCCAGACCGACAAGGATCAGGGCAATGATTACGGGTCGATTTTCAGACATTAATGCCTCAGCACTCCGGTTTTGTTTCATTTTCAACGCACACGAATACAAGAACAATAGCAATTACACCGTTCCAGTATTCTTCCATCATAATTTCATAGGTGTAGAAACGACAGCGCTGTCAAGCCCTATCTTCTCAAGACCCCTATGGCATCCACCAGGCATCGCATAAGTAGAAGTCCTGTTTCCGAAGCCGTACGTCCATAGCCAATAATGCCATCTTCATGCCCGCCCATGGAGAGTACACCGGGAAGCTCGGCTTCGCTGACACGACGCCGCACTGCCTGCGCCATTTCGGGCGTTCCATAGGGAATATCAGGGTCGGTGATCGGTATGTTCAAATCGGCGGCAGCTTTCCAGATCTCAGGGCTATGCACATGGAACACATACTCCACTTCATTTCGCAATTCGTAGATCACCGCATGAGTTAGCGATTCAGAGGATGGCTTGATCGTTCCCCTCGAGGTAATAGCATTCAATTTAGCGTTCCAGTCAGTGACTTCCGCATAATCCTTAAGTACCGTCGTAGCTTTACTTCCAGTCTGCGTGCCCGATATCAAAAAGCCTCCGCCGGTGCGCTGGCTGAGATTGCCAAAGCCGTAGCCATCATAACGGTCATCGAACCGCCCGATAATTCCTACCTGCTTGAACAGGCATCTCCAGGCATCTATTTCGCTTACCTTGATGCTATGTAGATCAGCATTCACGTGATCCAGTTCAAATCTGATCACTCCTTCAGCTGTACTCAAGATTTCCCGCCTATCATTTTGAGATTTTGCTCAAATGGAGGTCTTAATATTCCCTTTTCGGTAATGATACCGGTAACCAGGTTAGCGGGTGTTACATCAAACGCTGGATTCGCCACATTAGTATCGTCAGGTGAAATCTGTTCGCCCCTCCAATGGGTTATCTCTGTAGAATTTCGCTGTTCAATGTTGATGTCGTTTCCGGACTCAGTATCGATATCGATCGTGGATACAGGACAGGCAACATAAAAGGGAATATTGAAATGCTGGCACAATATGGCGAGATTCAAGGTGCCAATCTTGTTTGCGACATCACCGTTGGCCACGATTCTATCCGCTCCGACCAGCACCATATCAACTTTACCAATGGCCATCATGTGAGCAGCCATATTGTCGGTAATCAAAGTACAGGGCACCCCCACTAACTGCAGCTCAAAAGCAGTGAGGCGCGTACCTTGTAGAAGCGGGCGTGTTTCATCTACCAGGACATGAACCTTCACCCCTTCCTCATAAGCACGATAAATGGGTGCGAGTGCCGTGCCCAACTCAGATACTGCCAGTGAGCCGGCGTTGCAATGGGTGAGGACGTTCGGATATTTCCTCAACAAGGCAACACCATGGTCCCCGATTTTATGGCAGGCATTGATATCTTCCTGGTGAATCGCAATCGCTTCGCGCTCAAGGCGTTCAAGCAATTCTCCGGTATCATCAAACTTACCTTCAACAACCCCCATCATCCTGTTCACCGCCCAGGCAAGATTTACCGCCGTCGGTCTTGCACTGATGAGATATTCAGCCCGTTCAGCCAGATGTATCTTCAGCTGCGCCAATGAGAGCCTGGTTTCAAACAGATCAGCGAGCAAACCGTAGGCGGCGGAAATACCGATGGCAGGCGCTCCCCTCACTGCCAATGTCTGAATACATTCAAAAACATCTTCAACTTGGTGGCAGGTTATCAACGACCTTTCTTGAGGCAGACGTCGCTGGTCGAGCAGGCGCAAGACCCTGTTATCCCATAATACGGTTCTCGGCAACCCACTGAGACTTTTCGTTAGGCCAGCAGTTTTTGTCACGACCTAAGTTCGGCAACCATCTGCAACCGGGTCTCTGATTCGACAAAGGTAAAACCGCCGTCGGTACGATCAGTGAAATCGCCATATCGGTTCTTTATTTCTGCCACGATGTTCTTCGGCTCATCCATGACACCGAAAACCTCAAGCATTTCATCGCTAATCAAATTCCCCATTTCCTGCCATTTACCCTGCTTTGACATCGTGTTCAGTTCACTCTGCATATCCCCCCAGCCGTGAACACCGAGGACATTTTTGTAGGCAGGGGTTGATCCGTAAAAAGCAATACGCTGTCTGGTCGCTGTTTTTTGCGCTTCAAAGGCCTGTTCGTCCTTACCTGAAATGATGAAAGGTGAATAGGTGATTTCAAAATCATCCCGGGACCGCCCGGATTTGGCGAGTCCCTTATCAACCGCTGGCAGCGTGACTTCGCGAATGTACTTTTCGTTGCTAAAGGGATGAATAATTAGACCATCAGCCACTTCTCCGGCCACTTCCGTCATGATCGGACCTACCGCGGCCAAAATGACTTTCGGCGCACCATGGTCAGTGTTGTCCGGCGTAAACGCGGGTGTCATCAATGTATGGTTGTAGTACTTACCCTCGAACCGCAGCGTTTCGCCCTGATACCAATTCGCCCAGATCGCGCGCATGGCCTGGATCAGTTCCCGCATCTGCGCTGCCGGTGCGCCCCAGGGCATACTAAATCGCTTGGCAATATGCGGCCGGATCTGGGAACCCAAACCCATGGTGAAACGGCCACCGGAATATGCGTTCAGGTCGTGTCCCAGATTCGCCAGCACCATCGGACTGCGCGCAAACGCAACCGCAATGCCAGTATGCAATTCTATACTTTCGCTATGTTCTGCCGCCAGGAGCAGCGGAAAAAAGGGATCGTGATTCATCTCTGCGGTTCCGGCGCCATCGTATCCCTGTGCTTCCAGTTTCCTGATGTGATCCGGAATCTGATGCCAGTCCACGGTCAAATGCGTGTCTACTTTCATTTCGTATTACTCTTCCCATACCTCTAGTCGCATAACCATACCACTATTAACATTATGGCTTTTACTTGATTTGCGCTTGAGTTTACAAGACCATCTCCCGATGAGTTTCCCGACAGACAACGATGTAAAACTCACCCAGGTGAGGGATCAACACAGGTTTGATGAGAAAAAATTGCAGTCTTATCTGCAAAAGCACCTTGATGACAACTTTGAGGCAATGGAAATACTGCAGTTCGAAGGAGGCCAGTCTAACCCAACCTTTCAGTTATCCATCCCTGAGCGATCATTTGTCCTAAGAAAGAAACCCCCTGGCAAACTGTTGAAGTCTGCTCACCAGGTGGAGCGAGAGTACAGAGTCATGAGCGCCCTGCGCGATACCGACGTTCCGGTTCCAGAAACCCTGCACCTTTGTGAAGACGAGTCCATCATCGGTACTCCATTTTTCATCATGGACATGGTCCCGGGCAGGGTACTGATGGACACGCACCTGCCTTCATTTTCACCTGACGAACGAAGTGCACTATATAAGAGCTTTATCAAATCGGGCGCCACCCTGCACAGGGTTGACTATCAATCAGTCGGCCTTGAAACATTCGGGCGCAGCGGCAACTATTATGCGCGCCAGGTGCACAGGTGGTCAGAGCAGTACGTCGCCTCACAGACCCAGAAGAACGAGAGCATGGATGCCATGATGGCATGGCTGCCGCACAATATTCCTGACAGCGAAGAAACGTCAATTGTGCACGGCGACTTTCGCTTGCCGAACTGCATCATCCATCCGACGGAACCAAAAATAGTCGCTCTGCTCGACTGGGAATTATCGACCATCGGTCATCCCCTGGCCGACCTGTCCTACTGGTGCAGCGGTCTGTTTCACGGCGACACCGAGTTCCCGGAAAATTATAAAGAACTCGGACTCATGTCAGAGCAGGAAGGACTCGATCTCTACTGCGAACTCACCCACAGGCCCCCCATCGAGCACTGGAATTTTTACGTCGCTTTCAACCTGTTCCGCAGCGCGGCGATCAGGCAAGGCGTTTACAAACGGGGACTGGATGGCAATGCCAGTTCAGACAAATGGCAGGAGACTGGAGAAGGTGCGATGCGAGCGGCACACCGCGCGTGGAATCTAGTGCAGGAAGCCGGTCTCGCTTAACCTTTTTAAACAAGTCGAATTGCATTTTTCTTGTGACTGATCCTCTCATTCTGGAGCATGACTTCCACGGCGAAGTGAACGTCCAGGTCATCACCTTCCCACTTGCTTGCAGCTGTATTCGAATTGATATCTAGTCCGAGTTGCTGGTGATCGCTTCGATGTCCGCTGCTTCTGACAAGCCCGGGAACTGTGGAAAATAGCTTGAAAAACTCACTCTGGAAGTGGTATTAAAATAGGGGAAAGGTCAGTTGCGATCGATTGCTTTTTGTCATCTAGACACCTCCTAGCGCTTATAGCGCCTATTTTAGGTGTCCACTATTTCAGGGCAAGACCAGTAACCGGTCAAAATCAACAGGTAAGAGTATCGTTCACCGCTGTCTTTGTCCGGCCAATACCAGTCGTAACTGTCAGACTTGATCTGCTGGAATTTAAGAAGCAGATTGAGCTCTCACTTTCTTTAGCGTTGCCTTATCGAGGGCGGTGCGAACGACAAATTAGCCGTCCCGATCAAAGGCCTCGCGATCTTTATCAGACAAACAGTTGTGCCAGGCACGAGGGATATCCATCAGATTAAGATCGGTCTTGTCGTTGATCCAAGTATAACCGCAGGGATGTGAGTGTGCAGCGCCAGGATTCGCACAGAAGTCCTCTGCTGACGATAGTGTCAAGTGATATGATGCCCGGCGTTCACTGGGGAGTTCGAAGCGAATGCTGACTAAAGGAGTCGTGTTACCGGTTTTTCTTATTGCTCTCGCTGGCTGTGATATGCAGACGAAAACCGAGACAGGGAGTTCAGAGGCCGATCCCGTAGAACGTTATGATGCGAGAGAGTTCTTCGAATCCACTTCCTATTTTCTGACCGGCGAATTCTGCTGGTCTGCGGACGATGGATCATTGCTGGTGGGTTCTGACAACTCCGGAATATTCAATGCCTATGCACTTGATCTTGAATCAGGACGATTAAGGCCGCTCACGAGGTCGACGACGGATTCAATCTTTCCGCGGAGCTTTTTTCCGGAAGACCAACGATTTCTCTATGTCGCAGACCAGGGCGGCAACGAACTCAGTCATCTGTACGTAATGAATGTCGGGGGCAAGGTCATCGACCTGACGCCCGGTGAAAACGTGCGCGCCTTGTTCGCCGGTTGGTCCCGCTCAAACAAGTCGTTTTATGTGATGACCAATGAGCGCAATCCGCAGGCATCCGATCTCTATGAATATCAGGCAGACGATTACTCCCGTGAACTCATCTTCGAGAACGACGGTGGATGGGTCGTGGCCGATGGAGACGATGATCACTACCTGGCACTGATCAAGCGGCATTCAAGTGCGGACTCGGATATCTACCTGATTGACAGAGATGCTGAAGATTCGGCGCCCCGGCTGATAACCGCGCACGAGGGAAATGTTTCTCATAATGTTTATACGTTTACGCGGGACGGCAAGATCATGGTGTATGCCACCAACGAATTTGGTGAATACACCCAGGCATGGAACTATGAACTGGCAACCGGAAAGAAAACGCCGTTGATCGAAGCACGAAGTCGGTTTGCAGATTTCCAGCGGCGTTATCCCGAGGAGGCTGGTCAGAAGCAGGTCGGTCTCAAGTTGCAGGCGATCCGCCAGGAAGAGGCGACGCGGGATTTCGGCGTGGGGCAATACTATGAGCGTTCGCGACACTTTCGCGCCGCCGTTTTCTGCTACAATAATGTTGTAGAGGATTGGCCCGATACCGTAGCAGCCGCCCGCGCCACGGCGCTGTTGGTGGTCGGGCTGGCGGTGACTCATCTGGTCAGCAATATCTTCTATGCGACCGACCGCGAAAGCGCGCTTCTTGGCGCCGGAGGCAGACAGGTCATACAATGGATTGGCACAGCAGATGCGTTTGCGAAAACCCTGCCCCCGACGAGTGGCCGCTGATCGTTGCCTCGGCCCCTGCCAGCGTCATTTTCGCGCCCATCTGAACCCGGCACAGGCGGCGTGTTATCGCGTCGCTTACGGCAGCATCGAAATGA
>JACZXW010000007.1 GCA_022571415.1 Pseudomonadota bacterium | reverse complement strand
GGCAAACTGATCGAACACATGCAAGAGTCAAAACGATGAGACAGTCTCCTGGGGAAAGCCTGATCAAGGTCCGTATGCCCTATCACTATTTCCGCCATAACCGCTTCAGAGTCCTACTCATAATTTTGTTAACTTGCAGCGGGCTAACAAATTAACTGAGTGCGCGTCTTTCTTAGTCTGACGAAATATCTTCTTAATCACAGGTTTCCCCGGTAGTTGTTTGAAGAATCAGGTAGTCTCTGCCTTGCTTCCAGTTTTTTTTCGTCAGTGGATTACTGGTACAAAATGGCGCGTATCGTGTATCGACAAAGCGCAGTAGCAGGTGATGGTCCCTGCCTGGCGGGATGCCAATTCGTTGACACTGGATGATAGTGACCGGTCCCTGTTCGATTTCTTCGAGTCTGAATTTTGATCGATGAAGCTGCTGTTGATTCCATTCGGGAACTTTCAAGTGAAGCGACCTGCATATCAAGGTTTGACCATTGCAAAGTCTTTCGTCGGGCCTTGCTGTTCTACCACCCGGGTTCAACTCTCGCATAATGTCCAGATTTGAGGCGGGGCTTTTCTTGTCGATATATGGAAATCCCGACTTCACGAGGACACCGTTACCTTTACCCCTGGCTGAGAAATTGAGTGAATCACCACCGCGCGCGTAGTACATATAGATAGTACCGGGTCTCATGAACATGGCTTTTCTCTTTTGGGTAAAGCCAAGAGAAGAGTGACTGCCTTTCTCGGTGAGGTAGTAGGCTTCCGTTTCGATAATTCTTGCTGCAAGCCAGATATTTCCAGCCCGGGGGTGGTTGATCCGCCGTCTCAATATTTTTCCCAGGAGGGCGATGGCAAGACGCTCAGGGTCCTTATTGAAAAATCGATTGTCCAGCATTGGGGAATACTACGGGCAAAGCGTTATAATTGAAATTTAAGCAAACAACTGTAGTAGTGAATGGATATTCGGGAATACATGCTCAAGATGGGACAGGCGGCGAAGCTTGCGTCTGTTGCAATCAGCCTGGCTAGCACGGATCAGAAAAATATTGCGTTACGGGCCATCGGGGAGAGGATCCTTGGTGAACGTAGCCGTTTAATGCTGGAAAATGAAAAAGACCTTGAAGCCGGCCGTGCCAAGGGGCTGAATACTGCCATGCTGGATCGATTGGCATTTACTGACGCCAGCTTCGACTCCATGGTAAATGGACTGGAACAGGTCGCTCAATTGCAGGACCCTGTGGGCGAAATTAGTGATCTGGTCTATCGCCCTAATGGTTTGCAGGTCGGCAGAATGCGTACGCCACTTGGCGTCATCGGTATTATTTATGAATCAAGGCCTAACGTCACCATCGATGCAGCAAGTTTATGCCTGAAGTCTGGTAACGCGACAATACTGCGCGGCGGCTCGGAAGCCATTAGTTCTAACCGGGCACTATCTGAATGTATCATCTGGGGTCTCGCCCAAGGCGGTTTGCCTGAAGACGTTATTCAACTGGTGCAGCACACGGACAGGCAAGCGGTGGGCGAGCTTATAAAGATGGATCAGTATGTTGATGTCATTGTGCCCAGAGGAGGTAAAGGGTTGATTGAGCGGGTCACCAGGGAGGCGACAATCCCGTTGATCAAGCATCTTGACGGTATTTGCCACGTATACATTGATGAAGACGCCCGCAGGGAAATGGCCATAAGTATTGCCTTCAATGCAAAAACCCAGCGCTATGCGGTATGCAACGCCATGGAAACCTTGTTAGTGGCAGCGCCCATTGCGCCAGATGTGCTGCCTGAACTGGCGAACAAGTATATTAATATGGGTGTTGAGCTACGAGGCTGTGATGACACGAGAGAGATTCTATCTAACATTTGCCAGGTAGGGGTTGCTACCGAGGAAGACTGGCGCACTGAATATCTTGGCCCCATTCTTTCAATAAAAATTGTGCCAGGGATAGACGGCGCTATCGATCATATTAATAAATACGGATCGAGTAACACAGACACGATTGTGACCGAGAACTATACGAACGGGCGAAAGTTTATCAGGGAGGTGGATTCAAGTTCGGTATTGATCAATGCATCTACCCGATTTGCTGATGGCTTTGAATATGGCCTGGGAGCAGAGATAGGGATTTCTACCGACAAACTGCATGTCAGGGGTCCCGTTGGGCTGGAAGGTCTTACCTCGCAGAAGTATGTGGTCTTTGGGGACGGACAGATTCGTCAATGACAAATCCTGAAACGGGATTGGCTGTATTTGGAGGCACCTTCGACCCAGTTCACTTCGGGCATCTGAAATCCGCATCTGCGGTGATGGATCTGCTCGGGTTGTCTCGAGTAAAATTCGTGCCTTCGTTCGTTCCGCCTCATCGGATAAATCCTTCATCAACTCCCGGGCAACGCCTTTCCATGCTTCGCATTGCAACCTGTGCGGACGATACAATGCAGGTCGATGACAGGGAGGTGTCCAGGCAGGGCGTTTCATATACTGCAGATACACTTGTCTCTTTTCGATCAGAGTTGGGGGCTGCTGTACCCTTGTATTTTATTCTAGGCATCGATTCCTACTGCACATTGAATGAATGGGATCGCTGGCGAGATTTAACGGATGTTGCGCATCTGGTAGTGCTTGATCGACCGGGCTGTTCCCAGGAAATACCAGATGAAGTGTTAGATTGGTCCCGGAGCAGATTGGTGGATGATCCGAAAGACATAAGGCATTTACCTTGCGGTACTATTTGTCTTGTGAGCCTGGTACAGGTCGAAGTGACTGCCACGGAAATCAGGGAGATGTTAAAGATTGGTACGAGGCCAACAGGTAAGATGCCGGAAAAGGTGATTGACTTTGCTTTGGAGCATGGCTTGTATTGTTAATGGAGACGTTAAGGAAACGGATATAGATGCTGAATGTTGAACTAAAAGATGTGGTTATAAACGCGCTGGAAGATGTCAAAGGTGAGGGAATTGTTTGTCTTGATATTAGTGAAATGACGGATATCTCTGATTTTATGGTCGTTGTAAGTGGGAATTCCAACAGGCAGGTGAAGGCGCTGGTAAACAATGTATTGGAAGAAGCTCGAAGTGCTGGTGTCAAACCTCTTGGAATTGAGGGGCAAGCGCAGGGTGAATGGGTGTTGATAGACCTCACAGATGTCATTGTCCATGTCATGTTGCCAAAAGTACGGGATTTTTACGACCTGGAAAGCCTGTGGAACATGAGGCCGGGAAAGGTTGAAGGGAACACTCCCTAAACACCTACCGACGGGAACCCGGTATGAAAATAGAACTTCTTGCTGTAGGTACGAAACCTCCTGCCTGGATCAGGGAAGGAGTAGCGGAATACCAGAAACGGATGCCGCGCGAGTGCGCTTTTGAGATCAGAGAAATTGCAGTTGCCAAAAGATTCAAGAACGATTCGTTAGACAGACTGAAACAGGAAGAAGAAAAAGGAATTCGCAAACAGTATGTCAAAGGAGCAAGGCTCGTCGCCTTGGATCGAGAAGGGAGTATATGGAGCACAGCGGACCTGGCCGACAAAATGAAACAGTGGATGAACAATTATAGTCACATACAAATGGTCATTGGCGGTCCCGATGGATTGTCAAAAAGTTGTCTGGATGACATGGATGACACCTGGTCACTCTCACGACTTACGTTTCCGCACTTCCTGGTGAGGATACTCGTAGCGGAACAGCTGTATCGTGCCTGGTCCATGCTGAACAACCATCCTTATCACAAGTAGTGACGCATGGTTGAGCCTTTAGTCCTAAAAGATCACACGAGCGAGAGCCGGATCTATTTTGAACGCGCGTCATTGGGGTTCGGTTTGTTGATCCTTCTGACCCTGCTTCTTGTTGCCCGATTTTTTTATCTGCAGATAGTGCAGCACAGTGTTTACGCGACACTGTCTGACAGAAATCGAATCCAGGTACAGTCGCTTCCGCCGAACCGTGGATTGATATATGACAGAAATGGTGAATTGATCGCGGACAACATTCCTTCCCACAACCTTACCATCACTATCGAGAGGGTAGCTGACCTGGAGGCCACACTCGCCAGGATAGATGAGCTTGTAGGTTTGTCAGACGCGCAGATTGAGGGTTTTCATAAACGCCTGAGACGGCGACAAAGGCCGTTTGAGTCAGTTCCGGTTCTGTTCAAGCTTTCCCAGGAAGAGATGGCCAGGGTCAGCGTCGATCTATATGCCATGGCGGGCGTCGAAATAGAAGCCAAGCTGGTTAGACACTACCCGAAGGGCGAATTGATGGCGCATGCTGTTGGTTCTGTCAGGCGCATCAACGAAAAGGATGTACGCCGGTTGGATCGGGTCGCTTATTCGGGCACTGATCACGTTGGTAAAATTGGTATAGAAAGATTCTATGAATCTGACCTGCTGGGTACGGTGGGATACCGACGGGTGGAAACCAACGCGCGCGGTAAGGTGATGAAGGTGCTGGATTCAACCTTGCCTGTCTCCGGCAAGGATCTAGTGCTGTATGTTGATTCTTCCCTGCAACGAGTGGCGAGTGATGCGCTGGGAGAGCGTCGCGGCGCCATAGTAGCCATTGACCCGTCAACAGGTGGAATCCTGGCTATGGTGAGTAAACCCGGGTATGACCCCAACCTGTTTGTCACTGGCATTGATTTTGATACTTACGCGAAGTTGCGAGATTCAATTGATGTGCCATTGTTCAACCGGGCCATACAAGGTCAATATGAACCCGGTTCCACGATCAAACCCCTGCTTGGGTTGACCGGTTTGGTGACGGGAGTGATTGATCCTGAATTTACCATAGAAGATCCTGGTTGGTTTCAACTTCCCAACGATGAACGTTTGTACAGGGACTGGAACTGGACCAAAAGCGGTTTGGGCGGCCATGGCGTCGTCAATTTGCAAAAAGCGATTTATAGGTCCTGCAATGTGTACTTCTACAACCTGGCGGTGAAATTGGGCATTGATCGTATTCACGAATATTTTGAAATGTTCGGGTTTGGACGGAATACAGCGCTGGACTTGCCGGAAGCACGCAGTGGCCTGCTGCCTTCAAAGGCGTGGAAGAGAGAGGCGAGGGGGTTCCCCTGGTACCCTGGAGACACAGTAAATATCGGGATTGGACAAGGTGACATGTTAGTGACACCGCTGCAGCTGGCGACTGCGATCACGGTGATTGCCAACAGGGGCAAGTGGGTTGCACCACGAATGCTGAAGGAAGGTAGTGATCTGATGTATGAGTCCGGTGTCGTTGTACCCCAGGACATTAATTTAGTACCCGAGCATGTCTGGGAACTGATTATTTCATCGATGCAAATGGTGGTGCATCGGGGTAACCAGGGGTTTGGAGAAAATGGTACAGCCTGGGCTTACATAGGGCGCGATATTTCCTATAGCATGGCAGGTAAATCCGGAACTGCCCAGGTGGTGGAAATAAAGCAGGGTGAAGAGTATGACGAGGATAAGCTGGACGATCGCCTGAGAAAGCATGCCTGGTTTGTCGCGTTCGCGCCCGTGGATAAACCCAGGATTGCGCTGGCTGTTCTGATTGAAAATGGCGGCGGAGGTAGCAAGTTTGCGGCGCCGGTGGCACGCCAGGTGCTGGATCATTATTTGCTACACGGGGAACAGCAGCTGGCGGAATCAGAATGAGGGAAGTCGGGGAAGCATCGCGTATTGCAACTGAAGCACAGAGGCTATTGTGAGCCAGGATTTTGTTCGGCGATTACCGGATTCAGGATATCTTTTACAGCGCAAGGCAGGGCTTGGGGATAAGGTTCACCTGGACTTTCCCTTGATGTTCGTGATGTTATGTATTTCCGGTTACGGTTTACTCATACTGTTCAGCGCTGTAGATCAACAACCTGGACCAGTTATCGCGCAAGCTGTCAAACTCGGCATTGCGACGATCGTCATGATAATCATGGCGCAAATCTCTCCAATTTTTTATTTGCGCATTGCCCCCTGGCTATTTGTGCTGGGGGTGATTCTTTTAGGGCTGACCTACCTGTTCGGGTTTGAAGTTAACGGATCAAAACGTTGGTTGCGAATTCCGGGTCTCGTGAGCTTCCAACCGTCCGAGATAATGAAGCTTGTGGTGCCGATGATTCTTGCCTGGTATTTCCATGATCGCCATCTGCCGCCACGAGCGAAACACATTCTCTGGGCTATCGTCATGATCTCGATTCCCGTGCTGATGATCGCCGCACAACCAGACCTCGGTACGGCCCTAATAATTGGTACTTCCGGCCTACTGGTGTTGTTGCTGGCTGGAATTCCCTGGCGATTTGTATTGGGCGCGCTGGTCACTGGTCTAGTATCAGCGCCCGCTCTTTGGTTTGTGCTCCGTGACTACCAGCAACAAAGAATCCTGACTCTGCTGAACCCTGAACGTGATCCGCTGGGAGCAGGTTGGAATATTATTCAGTCAAAAACAGCGATTGGCTCTGGTGGTTTATCTGGCAAAGGCCTGTTTCAGGGGACCCAGTCTCATCTGGATTTTCTGCCCGAGAGCCAGACTGACTTTATTATCGCGGTGTTAGCAGAGGAATTGGGACTGATCGGTGTTGTGATTCTGTTAATCATGTACATTTTGCTTATGGGGCGAGGGGTGATCATATCCTTGCAGGCACAGGATACTTTTGGCAGATTGCTATCCGGGACAATTACATTTACCTTTTTTGCGTATGTATTTGTAAATATTGGTATGGTTAGTGGGCTGTTACCGGTCGTTGGCGTGCCGCTGCCAATGGTGAGCTATGGGGGGACTTCCGTGCTCACGTTGTTTGCCGGTTTTGGAATGATAATGTCAATTCACACTCATCGAAAAATAATCCTGTAAGGAGAGCTGCCTCACCATGCGCAGAGGAATGATAAAAGGCGTCTTCCTGCTAACCATCTTGCTGGTGTCCGGGGGACTTCTGTCTAAGACTTCGGATTATTCGAGTCGGGAAGAGGTCAGATCCTTCGCCAAAGAATTAGCGGTTTCCGATGGATTTACCATTGAAGGACTGCTTTTCGTATTTCGCCAGGCGAGGTATAAACAAACCATTATTGATGCGATATCAAGACCGGCGGAAAAAGTGCTGACCTGGAGCAGGTACCAGGATATTTTCCTCACCAGGAGCCGAATGAAAGCGGGGCGCGAGTTCATGATGGAAAACAAGAATGCGTTGACTGAAGCGTACAGGAAGTATGGGGTTCCTCCGGTTATTATCACTGCGATCATTGGCGTGGAGACCATGTATGGCAGGCATAGAGGTAATTACAGGGTCCTGGATGCATTGATGACCCTGGCGTTTGACTATCCTCCGCGGTCCGCCTTTTTCAAGAAGGAATTGCGGGAATTTATTCTCCTGGTCCGGGAAGAAAACCAGCCGGTTACGGAGTTGCGAGGGTCTTATGCTGGCGCCATGGGATATGGTCAGTTTATCCCCAGCAGTTATCGGCGCTATGCCGTAGATTTTGATGGGGATGGCGTACGGGACATCTGGAATAATCCAGCTGACGCCATCGGTAGCGTAGCGAATTACTTCGCTGAGCACGGTTGGCGCAAAGGAGAGGTTGTGGTCGTTGAGGCTATCGTAAAAAACAGGGAAGGGGACAGTTCCCGTCTTGATGCTGCTGCATTTAATGTTTCGCTCAAGCCAAGCACTACAATTGGGGCGATGCGTGAACTGGGAGTGACCACAAGGGTAGAGTTCGATGACACAATGGAAGTCAGCCCGATGAAGCTGGTGGGTAAGCAGGGAGACGAATACTGGCTGGGAATGCGCAACTTCTATGTCATTACCCGATACAACCGCAGCAAGCTCTATGCGATGGCTATCTTTCAGCTAAGCGAGGCACTACGAACTTCAGGCGAAGTTGCGAGTTATCGCTATCATTAAATTGCAACCATACCCAGATCGGTGATTAGGCCAGTGTTTTATCCCATTATTGTGTTTTTTTCCGTTTTTCTGCTGGGCTCGTGTGCGTCAGTGCAGCAGGCTGCAAGTCCGCCTTCAGGCCCGGGTGACAGCCAGGTTGCGCCTGGAAACAAGAGCCCGTATATCGTGTTTGGTAAAAGCTATGAGGTCATGCAGGATAGCTTCGGCTACCTCGAAATCGGCATTGCCTCCTGGTACGGACAAAAATTTCATGGACGATTAACGGCTAACGGCGAGACATACAATATGTACCGTTTGTCCGCGGCACACAAAACGCTGCCTCTACCGACCACTGTCAGGGTCACAAATCTTGATAATGGCAGGAAGACGATTCTTAGAGTAAATGACAGAGGACCTTTTCACGCCGATCGGGTCATTGATCTATCCTACAAGGCTGCCCTGGAACTCGGTTTTGCTGACAAGGGAACGGCCCCGGTGGTTGTAGAAGCCATTGATGACAAAAATTATCCTGGATTGGATAAGGCTACGATTGGACCTGCTTTAACCGATGAGGGCTCTATACAGGCTGAGGGCTCTTTACAGGCTGAGGGCTCTTCCTATTTCCTCCAGGCGGGGGCATTCTCCCGTGTGGAAGGTGCAGAATCGTTGTTGCATCAAGTCCGGGATTTACTGGCTGATTTTGGCGGCGGTATTCAGGTGAGGATATTGCAGAGTGAAATGCATGCCGGAATCTTGCACAAGGTATGGATTGGACCCATCGAGACGGAGCTGGAAGAGGAAAAACTCTCCATGCTGCTTACCCAGGCAGTGGCCAACAAACCAATTAAAGTTGTAATTAACTAGCGACTGCTATAAAAGCTCCCTCGCGGCGTCATCCGCGGTGAAGCAATACCAAGCATCAAACAGGAAACTAGAAACAATGCGCATAATTTTTACCCTTTTCGTCTCTCTGACGATTCCGAATATCATATTGGCCAGCGAACCCATTATTCCCGCACCACCGCAATTAGCGGCACAAGGGTATCTGCTTGTTGATGCCGTAACGGGTACAGTTTTAGTTGAACACAACAGCAAACAGCGATTACCCCCTGCGAGTCTGACCAAGATCATGACAAGTTTTGTTGTGGCAACAGAGATTGAAAAAGGAACGATCAGTCTCAGGGACAGTGTCAACATCAGCGTCAAAGCATGGCGAATGGAAGGTTCTCGCATGTTTATTCAGGAAGGTACCAGGGTCACCGTTCAGGATTTGCTACGCGGGATCGTTATCCAGTCAGGGAATGATGCCAGCGTGGCATTAGCCGAACATATTGCAGGCAGTGAAGAAGCCTTTGTGGATGTCATGAATCAACAAGCATCCCGCCTGGGTTTGGATGACACTAGTTTCGTCAACGTCACCGGTTTGCCGGATGAAAATCACTATACCACCGCGGAAGACCTGTCCGCACTGACCATCGCCCTGATTGAACGTTTTCCAGAACACTACAAGCTCTATTCCGAGAAATACTTCACTTACAACAATATCCGTCAACCTAACCGAAATTCTCTTTTGTGGCGAGACAATACGGTTGATGGTGTAAAGACAGGCCACACGGAGGCTGCGGGATATTGCCTAGTTGCGTCAGCGCAAAGGGACGGGATGCGGCTTGTTTCGGTGATCATGGGAACCGCTTCTGAACAAGCGCGAGCCGCCGAAAGTCAGAAACTGATGACCTACGGATTTCGCTATTACGAAACTGTCGCGCTGTACAGTGCCGATGAATCGTTGAAAAAGGTTCGTGTCTGGGGCGGTTCGCACAGCTCTATAAACATAGGGCTTGAAAATGACATTGTCGTGACCATACCGCGAGGAGCGAGGGACTATCTCGCGGCCCATATGGATATTAGTGCTGAAATACTCGCGCCCCTGTCAAAAGGGCAAAAACTCGGCACATTAGCCGTGCGGATGAAGGAAGAGGTATTGTTGAGTGCCACACTGGTCGCGCTGAATGCTGTCGAAGAGGCCGGTTTCTTCAGTCGCATATGGGACGAGATCGCGTTATTCTTTTTGCGGTTATTCGGTGGAGATCCACTCGAAATTTAGGGACCCTCCTGATCCTGGGTGGAAACCAGATGTGAAAGAACCAAAGATTGAATTTCCCTGCGACTATCCGATCAAGGTCATTGGTGAGTCGGTTCCTGGTTTCCGGGATGAAGTTCTGGGTATTTTGCGTCGTTATGATGCCACCATCGCACTTGATAAAGTGAAGGAAAGACCAAGCAGCAAGGGCAATTACAATGCGATCACCGTGTTGTTTTGGGCGACCGGGGAACCGCAGTTGAAGCGCCTGTTTGCGGAGCTGCAAGGATGTGCTGCCGTCCGTCTCGTCTTATGATGCCGGTCACTTTGGGCCACTAGAAATGTCTGGGTCACATGATCTGAAAACAAAGAATCCAAATATTAAGAAACTGGATACACAGAATCTACGTGTAAAGAATCTGGGGATTACCCAGTACCAGGATACCCTGCGCTGCATGCGTGAATTTACGGACGCCCGGATCGGGGATACGCCGGATGAATTCTGGTTGTTGCAGCATTATCCCGTTTTTACCCAGGGTCAGGCGGGCAAGAAAGAGCACATTCTCGATCCGGGTGATATTCCCGTTGTACAGTCAGATCGGGGCGGCCAGGTTACCTACCATGGACCGGGTCAGCTGGTCTGCTACCTTCTTATTGATATTAAAAGAAAGCAGCTTGGCGTCAGGGATCTTGTCAACGGGATTGAGCGATCAGTTATACGCCTGCTGGCCGGCTATGGTATTGACGGGCAGGCAAAAGCGGAAGCTCCGGGTGTATATGTAGGGGATGCAAAGATTGCTGCCCTGGGCCTGAGAGTGCGCAGGGCGCGGTCATATCACGGACTCAGCCTGAATGTTTCGATGGATCTTGAACCCTATGGGAGGATAAACCCGTGTGGGTATGCGGACCTTGAGGTAACTGACCTTGCGAGTCTTGGGGTCGATGAAGATCTATCATCCGTGTCTGCACGCCTGGTCGAGCAACTTGCCGCATATTTCGGGTATGATTCCATCACCTAACAGCATGACCAGATGGCGATGTTTTAATGGGAAAAGTTAAGAGAAACAGACTTGTCCAGGGCGAGAAGTTAAGAGGTGCTGAAAAAGTCAGGCGCATCCCTGTGAAGGTTGTGCCGACTGAAAACATGCCTCGTAAGCCGGATTGGATAAGGGTGCGGATACCAACCACACCGGAGATCACCCGGATCAGGGGAATTTTGCGCAAGCGAAAACTCGCCTCCGTCTGCGAGGAGGCAAGTTGTCCTAATTTGCCGGAATGTTTTTCTCAAGGCACGGCCACGTTCATGATTATGGGTGAAATTTGTACCAGGCGCTGTCCCTTCTGTGATGTGGCGCACGGCAAGCCGAATCCCCTTAACCAGGATGAACCGAAACAACTCGCTGAGGCAATAGCAGAGATGCGCCTTAAGTATGTCGTTGTCACTTCAGTTGACAGGGATGACCTTAAGGATAGTGGCGCTGCGCATTTTGCTGATTGCATTGCCGAAATAAGGCGAATAAATCCGCACATCCGCCTGGAGATACTGGTTCCTGATTTTCGGGGACGTATGGAGCTTGCACTCGAGATCTTGCTGCAAACGCCGCCGGACGTGTTTAACCACAATCTCGAAACTGTACCACGGCTATATAGAAAAGCGCGGCCCGGTGCTGACTATGAAGGGTCGTTACGTTTGCTTCTTCGGTATAAACAAATCGCACCTGACGTTGTCACTAAATCGGGATTAATGTTGGGTCTTGGAGAAACCATCGATGAAGTGAAACAGGTAATGGCTGATCTGGTTGCGCACAAGGTCGATATGCTTACCCTGGGTCAGTACCTGCAACCCAGCAAAAATCACCTTGCGGTGGAGCGTTTCGTCCATCCCGATGAATTTCTCGAGTTGGGGAAATTGGCTAAGAAAATAGGTTTTACCCATGTTGCCAGTGGTCCGCTGGTACGTTCTTCCTATCATGCAGACCTGCAGGCAGCAGGTAATTTTCAATAGGAGACGGTGCAGGAGACACAGTCTCCCGGACTGGCGGCGTGTCTTAACCGGAGCAGGTTTTACAGGCTGGATTTCTGGATAACTTCAGCTTGCGCCAGTTCATCGATTTTGCGTCGAACACAAGTAAATGACCCGCCAGGGACTGGCCGAACCCGGCGAGAAGCTTGATGGCCTCGATCGCCTGAATTGTTCCGATCACTCCCACGACAGGTGCTGCAACGCCATTCTCCGAACAGTTTAAAGTGACATCATCGGCCTCCTGATAGAGGCAGCGGTAGCAGGGCGAATCTGGCGTTTTTGGATCGTAGACCATGACCTGCCCCTCAAGGCGAATGGCAGCACCTGAAACCAGAGGCGTGTTGTTGGCGACGCAAAGTTCATTGATTTCAAAACGAATACTAAAGTTATCGGTACAGTCCAACACCAGGTCAGCCAGATTGATTTGCAAGCTCAAGGCGCTCTTATCCAGACGCTGATCGATACAAGTCACCTCGACATTTGGGTTCAGGGCAGAGATGGTTTGCTTCGCGGAGGCTACTTTGAGCTGTCCGACCCCGGCCGTGGTGTGCGCGATCTGACGTTGCAGGTTGCTTAGGTCAACGACATCGAAATCGGCGAGCACAAGGTGACCAACACCTGCAGCCGCGAGATACATGGCAACGGGACAACCCAGGCCGCCAAGGCCGACGATCAGCACCCTGGAATTCAGCAGTTTTTCCTGTCCGTCAATTTCAATTTCCGGAAGCATGATCTGGCGGCTATAACGCAACAATTCTTCATCATTCATCTGTGGAGCCCGCAATGGTCTGTTTCGTCCTTTTCTTGGCCAGGACTGCCCTCGGGTTACCTTGCAGGTCCAGCAGGGGAGTTGGGTCAAATTTGCAGGCTTTCAGTCTCTTGCAGACCTGCGGCTGTTGCTCGTGACCATGTTCCAATAACAGATGTCCGCCGGGCTTTAGCAGCTGCTGTGCTTCAAAAATCACGGCATAGATATCAGCAAGCCCGTTGTCCGATGAAACCAGTGCACTTTGAGGTTCGAAGGCAAGACCATCCAGATAAGGATCATTCTCGGAGATGTAAGGCGGGTTACAGACCAATAGGTCGATGCTGTTCTCAATGAATGCGCTACCCCAGTTAACCTGCAGCCAGTGCAGGTTGGTTATACCTGCACCGTTTTTACTTGCAACGATGAGCGCTTGCGGATTTATGTCCACTCCGAGTAGGTGCCAGCTGGGCCGGGCCAGTGCGAGTGATATCGCTATTGCACCGGCTCCGGCTCCAAGGTCAACTACCAGGCGAGGTGCGTCGTCGAATGTGTCTAGTATGGTCTCGACAAGCAGTTCCGTCTCTGGCCGTGGTATCAGGGTATCTCTGGTGACGCTTAGTGTTGAGTCCCAAAATTCCTTGTAACCAAGGATATAGGCAACAGGTTCTCCTTTTTGTCTGCGGGATATCAGTTCTTTAAAATGGTGGGTTTTATTTGTGCAGATAGTTTCATCAGAGTTTCTGATTAACCACTCTCTTGTTTTACCCAGGCAGTAAGCAAGAATCAACTGACAGTCCAGATGAGGGGAAGTGGAGGTGGCAACCAACGAGTTTGCTTCCCGCAGCAGTTCACTTACGCTTTGATATTCACGTCTCATCTTCAGAGCCCAGGCCCAGTGATTGCAGCTGATCTGCCTGATGTTCGGCAATGAGGTGCTCAATAATGGGTTCTAGTTCTCCCGCCATGGTCTGCGCCAGCCGATGCAGGGTGATATTAATGCGGTGATCAGTCACCCTTCCATCCGGGAAATTGTAGGTTCGGATTTTTTCAGACCGATCTCCACTGCCAACCAGGTTTCGACGGGTTTCGGCCTGTTCAGCATCTTGCTTCCGTTGGGCCTGGTCCAGCAATTTGGCTTGCAGGAGGCTCATTGCCCGCGCTTTATTTTTGTGTTGTGATCTTTCGTCCTGGCATTCCACGACAAGCC
Organism: Pseudomonadota bacterium; assembly: GCA_022571415.1. Lineage (GTDB taxonomy): Bacteria > Pseudomonadota > Gammaproteobacteria > Pseudomonadales > Azotimanducaceae. Next base: position 36,297 of record JACZXW010000007.1, on the reverse strand, counting down.
CTGTCGGCAAGTGGGTCAGGCGAACAGCAGAATCGGTTTTGTTGATGTGTTGTCCCCCTGCACCGGAAGCACGGTAGGTATCGATCCTGAGATCGCTCTTGTTGATCTCTATTTCATCGATACTTTCAATCTCAGGAAGTACAGCCACCGTGCACGCCGAGGTATGAATGCGACCTTGTGATTCGGTCCGTGGCACTCGTTGTACTCGATGAACACCGGATTCGAACTTCAGTTTACCGTATACGTTTTTGCCTTCGATCCGGGCGATGACCTCCTTGTAGCCGCCATGTTCGCCGAACCGCTCATTCAGGATTTCCATTTTCCAGTTGCTGTTTTCGGCAAAACGGAGATACATACGAAACAAGTCGCCTGCAAAGATAGCGGCTTCGTCCCCCCCTGTCCCGGCGCGTATTTCCAGGAAAACATTGCGGGTATCATTTGGATCTTTTGGAATCAGTAACCTTTGCAGTTCGTGTTCAAGCTCTTTGAGCTTAGCACCCAGGTTTGAAACTTCTTCGCTCCCCATATCACGAATGTCCGGATCCTTGTCCTGACTCAGGATATTGGCTTCGTCAAGTTCATCCGACTTTTTCTGGTATTGGCGATAGCAGAGAACGACTGGCTCAATTTGCGCATACTCACGGGAATAAGTCCGAAACAGGGTTTGCTGGGCAATGGTCTCTGCATCGCTGAGTAATGCGGCTAATTCGTCGTAGCGATCTGCCAGCTGTTCCAGTTTTGACCTTAAGGAAGCGTTCATTAGTCTTCCCCGAGTTGGAACATGTCTTCAATTGCCAGCAGCAGGTCATGGCGGTCGTCCTTGCCTGCCTGTTTCAACTGAATACTGGGTGCGTGAATGAGTTTGTTGGTCAACTGGTTCGCCAGTGATCTAAGTAGTTCTGCCGGGTCTTCACCACGTTGTAGCCGTCTTAATGCCTTGTCTAACTCGGCTTCTTTAAATTCATTGTTTTTCTTGCGAAATCGAACCAGTGTATCCAGCGCCTGCAACGATTTGTAATCATCAACGAATTCCTGGACCGCCTCCGTGATAATGTTTTCTGCCCGGGCGGCTTCGTCTGCTCTGTGGGTAAGATTCTGGTCGATGATCTGCTGGAGGTCATCGACAGTGTAAAGATACACGTCGCGAAGATCGGAAACTTCAGGTTCGATGTCCCGGGGTACAGCCAGATCAACCATGAAAATCGGTTTGTGCCGTCGTTTTTTTAGTGCGCTTTCAACTGAACCCTTGCCAAGGATGGGTAATTGGCTGGCGGTGGAGGTAATGACGATATCCGCATTGACCAGATGCAGGGGCACGCCGGATAAATCGATAGCCTGGGCGTCATGTTCTTCGGCCAGAATTTGCGCATTTTCGACAGTACGGTTGGCGATAACAAGGTCATTGATTCCGGCATTGATGAGATGACGCGCCACCAGTTTTATGGTTTCACCGGCGCCAATCAAGAGTGCATTACAGGTGCTGAGATCAGCGAAAAGCTGGGAAGCCAGGGTAACTGCGGTGGATGCCACTGAAACAGAATTTTCGCCAATGGCAGTTTCAGTTCGTACACGTTTGGCGACCTGGTAGGTGGCTTGTGAGAGTTTATAGAGCTCTGGCCCGATGGTTTTATGCAGCTGTGCATGGGTAAAGGAGTCTTTTACCTGTCCCAGAATTTGAGGCTCACCCAGCACCATGGAATCCAGACCGGAAGCTACACGCATCATATGCGTGATTCCTTCAGTACCGGTTTTCACGTAAATACTTTGCTGCAGCTCCGGCAATGGCAGGTGATGGTATTGAGCCAGCCATTCCACGATTGGCGTAGTGTTCTGCTGAACCGCGATACAGATCAGCTCGGTACGATTGCAGGTTGACAGAATGGCAAGCTCCGCCAGGTCCCTGCGGCTTAGCAGGTCCTGCAATGCATGACCCAGCTGATCTGGAGTAAATGCCACCTTTTCGCGCAGAGATACCGGCGCCGTCTGGTGATTGATGCCAACAATGAGTAATTCCATGAAACATCCACCCGTGGAAGAACACACCCCGGATGACTCACCTGCCTTGTAAACGTAAAATGAACCCCTGAGTATAGCGGCGACACTAATGTGTGCTGCAAAACCATCACTTTGATGGGGAAATGATTTAAAGTACGTATTGTACGTTGGATTTAGACGTGAAATATAGGCAGAGAATCTGGCTTGTGCTGGATTTCAAGTTGAATACAGGGTCCGATAGCCGGGTGAAATCTTCGATTAGTATTTTTGTGTTGCTGTGGGCGCTGGCATTGCTTCAGGGGTGTGCGTCGACGTCACCGGCTGTGGAAGAGGGAACATCCCCGGTAAAAGACGCGGAACCAGTGCACCCCTTGCCGAAAACCCGTCCCAGGCCTGAAAATTATCCTGTAGCATCGTTTGAAGATGATGCTTTGTACCAGCTGCTGGTAGCAGAGGTCGCCGGATATCGAGGGCAGTACGATACCGCTCTGGAGAAATATGTAGAAGTCACTATCCAGAGTAGGGATCCCGGAGTTGCTGCTCGTGCGACTCGCCTGGCCTCGTATCTGAAACGTTATCCGGAAGCCCTCCAGGTAGCGCAAATATGGGCCGAGGAAGATCCCGATAGCCTGGATGCGCATCGACATGCAGCCGACCAGTTGATGAAAGTTGGCGATCTTGAAGGTGCGATCCTGCATATGGAAGCAATAAAACGACTGGGTGGGTTCGCGAACTTCGATGTCTTCGCCTATCGCGCTGCCAACCTGAATGATGATAGCCGGGCTGTTTTGCTGGATGTGATATCCAGGATGCTCAAGGACTACGCTCAAGATGAGCAACTGCGGTTTTCAAAAGCCGTATTACTGGAGCAAAGCGGCCGGCTTGAAGAAGCACTGGCCCTGGCCAACATTTTGTTGGAGCACAAGAAAAACATCAATGTCATTATCCTGAAGGTCAATGCGTTGAGGGACCTGAACCGGACGGAAGAAGCAGTCGAATTTCTGGATGATGCGCTAGCGGAACTGCCTGATAACAGGCGTTTGCACTTGATATACGCCCGCTTTCTGTTTGAGGCAAACCGCCTGGATGCCGCGAGGACGCAATATGAGTGGGTGCTGGATCGTTCACCTAATGATGGTGATGTTCTGTTTGCGCTGGCGTTGATTTCCATGGAGCAAAAAAAGGATGAATCGGCGAAAAAGTACCTGAACAAAATGATCCGCTGGAACAGGCGCGCAAGTGAAGCACATTTTTACCTGGGCAGCTTCGCCGAGAAGGACAAGGATTATCCCGTCGCAATTCGCCAATACAAGCAAGTAGGCATCGGCTACGAGTTTCTACCGGCCCAGGCTCGCATCGCGTCCATGATGATTGACCAGGGGAGACTAAAAGAAGCCCGTGAGTACCTTGAGACGATTCGGGCAGAAAATCCGGGACGTTACCAACAACTCATTATGGTGGAAGCCCAGCTGCTCAGTGAACGAGGGCTCGAGAAAGAGGTTTTCTCTTTGCTGGATGAAGCGCTCACGGTGAACGCGGACAGTATCGAACTGCTCTATTTCCGTGCGATGACGGGTGAGAAATTTGATCGTATGGATATTCTTGAGCGAGATCTAAGGAAAATTATTACTTTGGAGCCCAACAATGCTGACGCCCTCAATGCGTTGGGCTATTCCCTGACCGACCAGACTAACCGCCATGAAGAAGCGCTGGTGCTGATAGAGAAGGCGTTGGCCATCAAACCTAACGAGGCAGCGTTCATTGATAGTATGGGCTGGGTCCTGTATCGCCTCAAGAAGTTAGAAGAAGCGGTAAAGTTCCTCAGACAGGCGCTTGATATGTTCCAGAACGATGAGGTAGCAGCCCATCTGGGTGAAGTACTGTGGCGTCTGGGTGAAAAACTTGAGGCTGGTCGTGTGTGGGAGAAGGCACTGGAATTAAAGCCTGACAGTGAAATCCTTAATCGGGTGGTTAATCGTTTTCGTAGTCAATAAAGCCTGATGGCTAGAGTTGATGCAGCGCTTTTGCTCACCCTAGTCCTGGTCAGTTGTACCAGCCAGAAGGACCCTGACGAAGAGATTAGGGGTAATCTCAATCTGACGCTCGGTTCCCAGTTATCCTGGCAGTTACGCGGCAAGATTGGTATCCGCTCGGACCAGGGGAGTGCCAACCTGAGTTTCGTCTGGGACCAATCTCCACACAGCTACGAGATTTCCTTGACTGGAATCCTCGGCGCCATGGTCGCTCGACTGAACGGCGATGCGCATGAGGTAGTTCTCACGCTACCGGATGGTAGCGAACACCACGGGTCCAATATTGATGCTCTCCTTGAAGACCAGCTTGGGTACCAGCTGCCTGTCTCTCTACTACAGTATTGGGTGCGGGGGGTGCCGGATCCGAGGTTTACCTATAAATCAACCGGTGACGGGTTTTATCAACAGGGCTGGCGGGTGGAGATCCAGCAGTTCGGTGCCCGGGGACCAAGAAAAATCCAGGTTCGCCAGGCAGATGTAAGATTAAGATTAGTGGCCCTTGAATGGGTGTATTGACGCAGTTTTCATTACCGGCACCAGCGAAGATCAACCTCTTCTTGAGTATTACCGGCAGGCGTCGAGATGGATACCATGAACTTCAGACGGTGTTTCAACTCCTCGAACTGTCGGACATCCTCAAATTTGACCTTGCGCCGGGCGAGGGGGAAATTACGGTGTTGTGTCCAGGGCTGGATATTCCTGTCGAGGACAACCTGGTATTCAGGGCGGCAACATTGTTGCAACAAGCATCCGGATGCCCCCATGGCGCTACCGTTACAATACAAAAACTTATTCCCGATGGCGGTGGTCTCGGTGGCGGAAGCAGCGATGCAGCCACCACGCTTCACGGTCTGAATTTGCTTTGGCGCTGCGGCTTCCCGATCGAGAAACTGGTCGCTATAGGCCGGTCCCTTGGCGCCGACGTGCCGCTGTTCATAAAGGGTGCTACGGCCTGGGGAGAAGGCATTGGCGACAGGCTCACCTCGATTGAACTGCCTGCACAGAAATACCTGATTTTAAGCCCAGGATGCCCTGTTTCGACCGCTGAAATTTTCTCTCATCCTGATTTGACACGCGACTCAAGTACCAGCACAATAGCGCGTTTTTTGCGGCAGGGCCCGCCCTATAATCAGGGTAAAAACGACTGTGAATCAGTGGTTTGCGAATTGTACCCAGAGGTTTTCGAAGCACTTGGCTGGTTAAGTAAATGGGGCGCTGCTAAAATGACAGGCACTGGCTCCTGTATTTTTTTGAGCATTCCGACGGAGGCATTTGGCCGGGAAATCCTGTCACAGGTACCTGCAAAATGGTCAGCCATTGTTTCCATGGGAACGCAGCAGTCAGTGCTGGTAGGGGCGTTGGACCAGATGCACGGCTAGAAGACGTAGGTGCATCATTTACAAATATTGGGGTGTCGCCAAGTGGTAAGGCACAAGGTTTTGATCCTTGCATGCGCAGGTTCGAGTCCTGCCACCCCAGCCATATTCAATGAATCTGTATCTGGAAGATAATTGTGGCGGAATTAAAGATCTTCACCGGCAATGCCCACAGAGGCTTGGCCCGGCGAGTTGTTGACCGTTTGAGAATGGATTTGGGCGCTGCTGATGTCGGCCGTTTCAGTGATGGTGAAATCAGCGTTGAGATTAATGAGAACGTTCGAGGCAAGGATGTTTTCATCATTCAACCCACATGTGCACCGACTAATGACAATTTGTTTGAGCTAATCGTAATGGCCGATTGTTTCCATCGTGCTTCTGCCAGCAGGATCACGGCCGTCATACCGTATTTTGGGTATGCCAGGCAGGATCGCCGATCACGATCAGCGAGAGTACCCATTACCGCCAAGGTGGTGGCAGATATGTTGAGTATCGCCGGTATCAACCGGGTGCTCACCATAGATTTACATGCAGACCAGATACAGGGGTTTTTCGACATCCCCGTTGACAATATCTATGCAACGCCGGTGTTGTTGATGGATATTGAAGGACGGAATTATGAAGATCTGATGATCGTTTCACCGGATGTGGGTGGGGTCGTCAGGGCGAGGGCCATAGCGAAACAGTTAAACGATGCTGAACTCGCAATCATTGATAAGCGGCGGCCTAAAGCCAATGATTCTGAGGTCATGCATATTATCGGTGATGTCGATGGAAGAACCTGCCTGCTGGTGGACGATATGGTCGACACGGCAGGAACCCTATGTGCAGCAGCAAATGCCCTGAAGGAAAATGGTGCTAAAAAGGTAGTGGCGTATTGCACGCACCCTGTTTTATCAGGTAACGCCATAGAGAACATCGAAGGCTCAATGCTGGATGAATTGGTTGTCACGGACACAATTCCACTTAGTGATGCAGCCAAGAATTGTAAAAAGATTCGCCAACTTAGTATTGCTGACGAATTAGCTGAATCGATCAGGAGAATCAGCAACGAAGAATCTTTGAGTGCGTTGTTTTCGAAAAGAATTCAACCTGCTCTTTTTTAAGGGCCGCGGCAGGCGCTTTTTAGAAGAACAGCCGCGGCGCTTTAATAAACATCGCCCTATTTTAGGGTATAACCGCCGGAAGAAACGGTCGCAGTGACTTCGGGCTTAACGTTAGGAGAAAAACCATGGCAGTTGAATTTGAGCTAAATGCTGAGCTGCGTACTGACAAGGGGAAAGGTGCGAGCCGCCGCCTGCGTCGGAATGCCGATCTGGTTCCTGCAATCCTTTATGGCGCGGGTAAAGATCCACAAGCAATCTCGATTCCTCATAAAGACCTGTATAAGGCTTGTGAAAATGAGGCCTTCTTTTCCCACATAATAACAATCAAGGCGGAAGGGAAAGTCCAGAAAGCGATTCTGAAGGATTTGCAAAGACATCCCGCGAAAGACCGGATCATGCATGCGGACTTTTTCCGCGTGCAAATGGACCAGGCTATTGTCGTTGAAGTACCCTTGCACTTTACCAATGAAGAGTCTTGTATCGGCGTGAAGCAGGAGGGTGGAAATATATCCCACACCATGACCTCTCTCGAGGTAAGTTGTTTGCCAGGAGACCTGCCCGAGTATATTGAAGTCGATATCGAGAATCTCGGATTAGGAAGTTCCATTCACATGAGTGAAATTGTACTTCCTGAAGGACTGACGATTCTTGAATTAGCCCATGGTGAGGACCACGACCAGGTTGTCGTTTCTGTCCATGCTCCAAGGCGGGTCGAAGAGGTGGCTGAAGCGGTTGAAGAGGTTGTAGAGGGTGAAACAGAGGAAGCCGCTTCTGAAGATGGTGACGACGAGCCTTCGAACGACGAGTAACGATTGAACCTCGCGGAGGTTCTGATGAAGGCTCCTCTTAAACTAGTTGTTGGTATCGGCAATCCCGGTGATCAATATGCCAGTACGCGCCACAATGCGGGTATCTGGTTTGTTGAGCGGTTGGCGCAACAGCTTGGCGGTGTCTTCAAGGAAGAAAAAAAGTTTTTTGCTCGCATTGCCAATGTTAATTATGAAGGGCAGGATTTACGACTGCTGATCCCCACGACATACATGAATGAGAGCGGGAAATCAGTGGGGGCTTTTGCCAATTTCTTCAAGATATCTCCCAATCAGATATTGATTGCCCACGATGAACTTGATTTTGCCATTGGCACCATTCGCTTTAAACAAGGCGGTGGCCTGGCCGGTCACAACGGATTGCGCGATATCTCCCGTAGTCTCGGTGGAAGTAAGGACTTCAACCGGCTCAGGGTTGGTGTTGGCCATCCGGGCTCAAAGGAGCAGGTGACTGGACACGTGCTAGGTAGAGCCACGGCCGAGGACAAGGATATGATCGGGCAATGTATCGATGAGGCTTTGGCGTGTATGCCGCTCGCCCTCCAGGGAGAGTGGGACCAGGCCATGAACCGGCTTCATAACTTTAAAATTGGAAACGAGTAAATGGGATTCAAGTGCGGCATCGTTGGCCTGCCCAATGTCGGTAAATCAACCTTGTTCAATGCGCTCACCAAGGCAGGGGTGGGGGCGGAAAATTTTCCTTTTTGCACCATTGAGCCCAATTCCGGCATCGTGCCAATGCCCGATCCGAGGCTGGATAAACTCGCCGCTATCGTGGCTCCGGAACGAGTGGTGCCGACTACAATGGAGTTTGTGGACATAGCAGGTCTGGTGGCCGGGGCGTCCAAAGGCGAGGGTCTTGGCAATCGGTTTTTGGCCACGATCCGCGAAACTGATGCCATTGCGCATGTAGTCCGTTGTTTTGAAGATGAGAATGTCACTCATATTGCCAGCGATATTGATCCGGTGAGAGACATTGAGATCATTAACACCGAGTTGCAGTTAGCTGACCTTGAAACCATTGAAAAGGGAATCGCCCGGGTCAACGGTGTCGCGAAAAGCGGCGACAAGGAGGCCCTGGAGACAAAGAAATTTCTCGAAACCGTACAGGCTCACATTGATAGTGGTAATCATGCTAGAACCCTTAGCCTGACGGTAGAGCAGAAACGGGAGCTCAGGGATCTGCATCTCCTGACAATGAAACCCGTCCTTTACATTGCCAATGTAGATGAAAACGGCTTTGAGGATAATGCACACCTCGATGCCGTGCGGCACATCGCAGACGGTGAAGATTCAGCACTGGTGGTAATCTGCAATAAACTCGAAGCAGAGATAGCCGAACTGGAGGATGAGGAAAGACAGGAGTTTCTGAATGACCTGGGTGTGCAAGAGCCTGGTCTTGACCGGCTTATTCGCGCCGGGTATGCATTATTAGGCTTGCAGACGTATTTTACCGCGGGCGTCAAAGAAGTGCGTGCCTGGACGGTTAAAAGAGATGCTACCGCACCGAAAGCCGCTGCGGTGATCCATACGGATTTCGAGAAAGGATTTATTCGCGCCGAAGTCGTTGCCTACGATGACTTTGTTACAGGTAATGGCGAGGCCGGTGCAAAAGAAGCAGGGAAATGGCGCCTGGAAGGGAAGGACTACCTGGTCCAGGATGGCGATGTCATTCATTTCAGGTTTAACGTTTAGAGGCTCACCTTCAGTGAAAGACCTGTGGTCAAAGCTAAAATCCAACGGAGTATTGCGGAATCTACTGCTTGGGGTCGCGGTTATTTTCATCTGCCTGCTGCCTTTCGCAAGTACCCCGGTTTATTCAGATGATTGGGATCTGTTTTTTGGCGGGGTCCTGCCGGCAACAGCGCCGATAATTATTATTGTACTTATGCTGGACGTCATGATGAGCCAGATCTGGAAAGATGCCGCCAGCCAGGAGCGAATCGAACAATTGAGTTTCATCATGAAAACCGAAAGCCTGGCAGCCTTTATCTTGCTGCTGGCGTTCCTCTCGATCTTCCTGCCTGCTTTGTTAAGATAAGACCCGCGAGGATAATTGCGTTTGACAAGCTCCGGTAGAATCGGGAAAATCCGCGACCTTTCGGCGTAATCCCGCAGCAATAGCGTTATCCCGAGCGCAGTAGGGGATCTCACTCTTCATCCTGGCGTTTCTGCTTGACCGGGGACCCACAGGATCGGGTAAAATAGTTAGGCCTTTCGGCACTTCGCTTCGCTGCAGTGCCTTTCGGCGTCCATGTTTGCCCTGCGGGCAAGCTATGAACTATGTGGCTATGTAGCTCAGCTGGTTAGAGCACAGCATTCATAATGCTGGGGTCGGCGGTTCAAGTCCGCCCATAGCTACCATATTTCCGTTATAGATTAATGTGTTAGTGCCGTTCTAAGGGTTGCTTTTATTTTTAGAAAGATATGAGCCGGAGCAGGCTGGCTCGCCAGTATTCGTTTGACGCGGGTGATTTATACTCTAGCCCGCCACTTCGTCACGTCGCTCAACAGGTTCGACAGCGGCTATCCAGGGTTTTCAGCTCCCGATCAATCATCGGGTATTCCCTGCTTTGCGATTGATGTTTAATCACCACCAGTCCTGGGAGACGCGACCATGATGGCTATTCCTAGGGACTCAACTTACCTGGCACCAATACGTTGTAATAAAACCTCGCCAGCGTCGTATAACTGATTAACCCAACAGGGAACTGTAAATGACAGCGAGCGTGGTCTTCGAGATTCTCTATAAGGAGTACTACGTTCGTGTCTTCGGACTGTGCCGACGACTATTGAACTCGATGCCGTTAGCGGAGGACGCTACCCAGGAAACGTTTATGCGGGCTTATAGGAAATTCGACAGCTACGACAACGAACAGCCGTTTTGGCTATGGATTGCCTCAATCGCCAATAACCATTGTATTGACCTGCTGCGGCAGCGTGGCAGGACACAAAAACTTTTTGGCGATGAGGAAGCGGAGCTGGAGTTGTGTGAGTCCCCGGGCAAGCAGGCGCTGACCGAGCTTATCGAGGCGGAAGATACCAGTGCGCTTAACACTGCGATTGAGCTGCTACCCGACAAATACCGGGTGCCCCTGGTGCTTGCTTATTTCAACGATTCCAGCTACGAGCAGATCGCGGCGTACCTTTCGATCAGTCGTAATCACGTGGGAGTGTTATTGCTTCGGGCGAAACAGCAACTTCGTTCACGCATGGCAGATGCTGGCAGCAGGGAGCCTCAACCGTGATTCACCTGACCGATTTGCAGTGTTCGATGTACGTCGATGAGGCACTTCCACCTGTTGATGCCGACACAATCGTGAGCCATATCGAATCCTGTTCCCCTTGTCGAACCCGGCTTGCTGAATTCATCGATGAGAAGCGATTGATCAGCACTGCTCTTAATATTGATGAGGCTGTTGTTGTACCGAATGTCGTCCCGAAGTTTGCCAGGCCGGTAGGCCTGCGGGAGTTCGCTATTGCCAATGTGATTACGGGGTTGGTTGTCTGGTTAGCACAGTTCCTGTGGAAGACATTATTTGGTGAGCTGATCGTTAACGCAATTTCCTGGATTACACTCATTCCCATTCCCGATGCGTACGGTTTGCTCGTAAGTACTGCACTATATATTTTCCAAGAAGGAACCACCATGATCGAGACTTATCTTGGTTTTGTTATCTTAAGTTTGTTTATCCTAAGCCTCACGTGGCTTGTTTTTTCATACAGAAAAGTGCGCGCCACATCGAGTTTATGTTTACTGGCAGCCATCGGCGGAAGCTTGCTCGCGCCACCATCAGCCAATGCAATTGAGATTCGTCGCGGCGACAACATGGTAACGATTGCAGCCACAGAAACCGTTGATGACACGCTGATCATCGTAGGGGATACCGTCGTGATCGACGGTAAGATCAACGGTGACCTTATTGCGATTGGCCATAGAGTCATCGTCAATGGATCGGTTGGCGGTAATTTGATTGCCTTCGCGGAGACCGTAACAGTTCAGGGTCAGGTTGGTGGTACCGTACTCGGAGCCGCTTCTTCGTTCGATCTTAGTGATGTCGTCATCAATGGTGATTTCTGGGGCGCTGCCGGTAACGTGAACATCAGTCGCGGATCCCGTATTGGCGGAAACGCTATGATCGCCACCGAATTGGCTTCGATCGCGGGATACGTCAGCCGTGATCTCTTTACGGTCGGAGAAAACGTCGAATTGAGTGGCACAGTAGGCGAAGATTTCGAAGCCTACTCGCACCGTGTAACTCTGCTTGGCGATGCCAGGGTAGGTGGCAATCTTCGTTTCCGGCATGACGAGAACAACCTGCAACGGTCATCAACTGCAGTTGTAGACGGCAAGGTCGAGATTCTGCCTTTTCATTCTGAATTCAAATCGAGAAACAAGTATGTAACAGGCCATTATTACCTTGGCCAACTGCTCCGCCTGGCGAGCGCGTTCATTTTCGGTATCGCGCTCTTGTGGTTTGTCCCCAGTCTTCGCAGCGTGACATTAAGTGGTGGAATCGCGGGGCTGAAGACCGCGGGTATCGGACTGGTTACACTGATTAGCCTGCCGATTATTATGCTGCTTTTTGCCATCACGGTGGTCGGATTACCTTTTACCCTGGTCGGCTTTTTCTCCTGGCTGTTAGCTATCTACTTCGCGAAGATTGTGCTGGCCTCGACCATTGGTCAACTGCTACTCAGCTCATCGGAAAAGAAAGACAGCTTGCCATTGACGCTCCTTGCGGGGCTCGTCGTGATCCTTATCGCAGTTAATATCCCTGCGGTAGGAGGCATCTTTAACTTTATACTGACGATCGTCGGCATTGGGATGATTGTACAACTGGTGCTGACTTACATATCGAGCCTGGATGCGAATCCGCGGGTCGATTAGATAAATTTTGTATCGGGTGTAAACCTGCCCGCCGACATGAATGTGCTTGAATCTGGTTGTGGCACCAAAAGTCCGTTTTAAATCATGAAAATCCGATTGACAAAAGATTTTCAACTGGCCGATACAATTCTTCAAGATACGCTATATCTTCCGCTTCAAGGGTAATCTCGGCAGCCCCAACCAAATCCTCGAGCTGCTCGATTCTCGATACCCCAACCACAGGTGAATGAACCTCTGGTTTGTTCAGCAGCCAGGCCAGTGATATTTGGGCGGGTGACTTGCCGTACTTCTTTGCAGTTTCGATCACCCGGTCGGCAATTTTGAAGTCCATCTCACCCTTGTAAAGGCTTTCGGTGCGCAACCGGTCTCCGCCTTTGGAGCGATCCGTTGACCCTTTATCGAATCCGCCTTTATAGGCGCCAGTGAGTATTCCCCTGGCCAGGGGCGACCAGGGAGTGAGTGCAACTCCGGTTTGCGCACAATAGGGATTCATCTCCCGTTCTTCTTCTCGATAGATCAGGTTGTAGTGATTTTGCATGGAGATGAATCGCGTCCAGCCATTCATTTGTGCGGTCATCTGCAGTTCAGCGAATTGCCAGGCAAACATGGAGGATCCACCCAGGTAGAGTACCTTGCCTGCCTTGACCACATCATGCAGGGCTTCCATTGTTTCCTCAATGGGGACAATCGCCTGACCGGGTACCCCATGGGGATGACGGTGGATGATAAGCTGATCAATATAGTCATGCCCGAGACGTTTTAGGCTGTTATCGACGCCTTCCATAATATGCTTGCGTGACAGGCCGCCCTGGTTCGCGCCTCGCCCCATGGGCATCGCCACCTTAGTGGTCAATACGTAATCCTCCCGGGGAAGAAGCTCCTTTAGGAGAGAGCCCACAACTTTTTCACATGCACCGACGCCGTAGATATCTGCACAGTCAAAATAGAACAACCCGTTGTCGATGGCTGCCTTGAATATGGGCCGAGCCTCGTCGATCCCGAGGGTCCAGTCGCCCTGGTGACCTTTGCCGGGCTCGCCGAAGTTCATGGTGCCGAGACACAGTTGTGACACCCGAAGTCCGCTGTTGTTTCCGAGCTGTATCGCCTTCAGCATGTTTATCTCCGCTAGTTTATTGATGCCATGAATGGTATCGAATGTACCGGCTGAGTGCGACAGCAGAGAAGTGAGTCAGGCATCCAGGTAAGCCGCGAGGATTCAAAAAGGTTAAGTCGGCCCAAGTCAGTTTGTAAAAAGTCGTCGTTCTGCTGGAGAAACAGAACACTTTGACCTGTTAGAGATCACTCAGAGGGGTCTACCTTTGCGAGCCACGGGGCCTGTAGCTTTTCCCTGTAACGTTTCGCCATCGCACCCAGATCCTCACCGATGCAATACAGGGCGGGTACCAGAAAGAGCGTGACAAACAGGGCGAACAATACCCCAAAGGCGAGTGATAGTACGGCTGGTTTCAGGAATTGAGCATCTGTCGAACGTTCCGCCATGATCGGCATTAAACCAACGAAGGTCGTGACGGTGGTTAGCAGGATAGGCCTGAAACGAGTCACGCCGCCCTCGATGACCGCCTCCATGGCTGCCTGCCCCTTGTCCCGCAGGCGGCCGACATAATCTATGAGTACCAGGTTGTCATTAATTACGACACCAGCAGCGGCGCCGATGCCAAAATAGGAGAACAGCGCCATGGATACTCCAAAGATCAGGTGCCCGTAAATTGCGCCCATAAATCCGAAGGGTACAGCCGTCATAACCAGAAGCGGTAGCCAGTAAGAACGAAAAGCGACAGCGATCAGGGCGTACATCAGGAAAAAAGCGATGGCGTAGAGCGAAAATATTTCTTCAAAGAATATATCTTCGCTTTCAATTGAACCGCCAACCTTTAGACCGGGATAACGTTCTTTCAACAGGGTCAGGAAATTGTCGTCCATGTCAGTGCGAATATCACTCATCAGTTCACCCACCACGCCAGCCGTGACCCGTACCATACGCTCACCGTCACGGCGCTGAATTCTCTGCACACTGGTGGCAACATCTACAGAGACGACTGAAAATAGCGGCACCTCGCGCCCGTCATCGGTTCTGACCATAAAGTTATTGAGGCTGTCCAGGCTGTAGCGCAGTTCTCTGGGATATCGAACCATCACCTTCACATCTCCATTTTCTCGCGGCAGGCGCTGCACCTCTTCACCGAAATAAGCCTGCCGAACCTGTCGGGATACCTGGGCGAGAGTAATTCCCAGTTTTTCGGCCCCAGGCAGGAGTTGCATAAGTAATTCGTCGGACTCTCCTCGCATGTTGTCCCGAACGAAATAGGTCCCCTCATACTCCTGCAGCTTCGTCTTGGTGTCGCGACTGGCCGCCCGTAATACATTGAGATCCCGGTGACGGAGGATGTAGCTGATGCGCGGACTGGAGTTATTCATGGTGTAGTTGACTTCAATTTCATCGGCATCTGGAATGTCCCCGACTAACTCCCGCAGACGCGTGGCTGCTTCCTTCGCTGAGAGGTCCCTGATTTCGGGAGGAGCCAGCTTGATGATAGCGATGACACTGTCACGACGAGAACGGGTATACCAGCCTTCGATCAGTTTACCTGTGCCGCCAGTAGATTCTGCCTTGGATTCCACCTCATCAATCAACGCCAATTCCGCCCGCTGTAATTGATCCAGTACAGCAAGGGCTCTAGAGTAGGGTGTGCCGGTGGGTAGGACCACATTGATATAGATGATTTCGTTTTCTACCTCAGGCATAAACGAAAACTTAACCCAGCCGCTACTAAAAATGCCCAGGCTGATTGTGAATGCTGCAATAAAGAGACTGGAAGTGAGGTAGCGATGGACGACCGCTATTTCAATCCACTTTCGATAGGTCGTATTAGCGAAATTGACAATGCTCTGTTCGATATTTTTTTGCCATTGCGCCAATTTTCCCAAATTTTCTCTCGGTTTTAGGTTGCGCAGGTGAGAAGGGAGAATCAGGAAAGCTTCGATGAGTGAAATGGCAAGCGCCACCGTAATGACGATTGAAAGCTGGCGTGTAATCTGCGCGTCTTCACCGGAAAGAAAAAACCAGGGAGCAAATGCGACCATGGTGGTCAGGACCGCGAATATCACTGGTTTTGATACGGTGTAGGCACCTTCAATTGCAGAATCAACACCGCCACCCATAGTGTGACTGTGCTGGTGAATACTTTCACCCACAACGATTGCATCATCTACAACGATTCCCAGAACCAGCAGGAAAGCGAAGGTGGAGAGGATGTTCAGTGAAACATCGTATACCGGTAACAGGGAGAAGGTACCAATAAAGGCAATACCAATACCAGCGGTGACCCACAGCGCGACTTTAGGCCGCAGGGACAGAATCAACACAAGAAAAACGAGAATCAGCCCAAGATAGGCAGAAGAACCGATGGTTCCCATTCGGCTCTTGTAGATGTCGGCGGAATCAAACCAGAGGGACAGGCTCACTCCTTCCGGCAGGGTTTTCTTACGCTCTTGCATCCATTCGCGAACGGTATCGCTGGTTTTGACGACCTGCATGTTGTCGGTCGTTAATATCTGCAACAGGACCGCGGGTTCACCGTTCAAGGTGGCGAGTATCTCGTTCTCCTCGAATCCGTCGATAACTTTAGCGACATCGCCTACTCTGACGATGCCGCCATTACGGGATTGCCTGATCACGATGTTGCTGAAATCTTCTTCGCTATCGGCCATATTGCGCACCCGGAGCAGCACGTCCCCGGTCTCGGTGCGAATTCGTCCCGAGGAAATGTTAATTGAACTGGCGCGTATTGCATTGGCCACTTCTTCAAAACTCAGGGAGTAGCGGCGAAGAGCCTGTTCAGAAAGTTCAATAGTGACTTCTTCTCTGCGAGTCCCGAACAGTTCAACAATAGAAACCCAGGGTAGTGCAGCGACTTCATCACGCAGGTCCTCGGCGAGGCGATTGAGTTCACGTTCTTCGAGAAAGCCATGCACGGCGACACGCATCATTTCTCCACGGTATTCCACCCGGCGAACGCGAGGCTTCTCAATATCGCGGGGAAGGGAATTCACTGAATCGACGCGCATCTTGATGTCACTAACGAACTGTTCAATATTTTCTCCGGGGTAGGTATAGATTTCGATGTGCGCGAATCCTTCCTCGGCAGTGGAGTACACATGGAAAATGTTGTCCATGTTCTTAAGTGATTCTTCGATGCGTATGATGATCTGTTCTTCGACCTCCTGGGGCGCTGCCCCTGGCCAGGCGATCTCGACCTGAACCTGGTTGGTCCTGAATACTGGGAAAACCTCGCGTTCCATCATCGAAAATCCAAGAACACCGGACAGAAGAATGCCCAGCAGTAGAAGGTTGGAAGCGACAGGATTCCTGGCCCACCAGGAGATTAGCCGTTCCATCTTTTAACTTCCTCCAGCCATGCGCTGGTTCGTATCACTGGAATTCGCGGTTTCTTTGTATGTCTGTTGCAGGGCCTCCAGGGCCATGCCCTGAACTGGATTTCGAATAGATGAAATGACAACTCGCTCAGCGTATTTCAGGCCGCTGGCGATGATGGCTTCCCGGGCTGTACTATGGGTGACAATGACCTTGCGAACTTCAAGGCGGCCCTTGTCGTTGATGACATAAACCTGGTTACCGGCGCGCAGTGCATCTCGCGAAATAACGACCGCATTTTTGATTTCTCGGCCTTCTATCTTGGCGCTGACGTATAGTCCGACAGCCAGAGGCATGCCGTGCTGCGATACATTGGTTTCGTAAGGGGAGAAAACTTCGGCGATTCCGTACAGCATCCGGGTTTCAACCTCGATGGAGGCATCCAGTCGTGTCAGACGTCCGTGCCAGATTTGCTGTTTCCCGGCCACAATTGCACTGAATTCAACCGGAAGTCCAGGATCGTCACCGGCGATATAGCCAATGGGCAGGTCCAGGGAGGCGAGTTGCGCATCGTTGAGAGGCAAACGAATTTCGACCACGTCAGTAGAAAATGCCTTCCCCAGCGGCGTGCCGGGAGTGACGTATTGGCCGATATCGACCGAAGTGTTGATAATCCGGCCGGTAAAGGGAAGCGCTATCTGTGTACGGGATAGATTGGTCTGGGCTTGCGCCAGGTCGGCCTTCGCAGCTTTTAGCCCGGCGTTGGCCTGGGCTACCTGTGGCTTCTTCAAGGCCAGATCAGATGCACCATCTGTATTCCTGAGCTGTTTTCTTGCAACGTTGGCAGTTGCCAGTGCCTGCTGCACAGCAACCTCTGCGCTCGCGACGATCGCTTCGGCCTGGAGTAGCGCAAATCGATAGTCTGTATCCTCAATGACAATCAGGGCTATGCCAGGGGAAACGATACCGCCTTCGGTAAATTCAGCTGAGACCGAGACAACCCGACCGGCGACCTGTGCGACGATAACGACTTCAGTTCTCGCCCGAACGTTTCCGCTGGTCTCTACGGTGAGTAGGATATTTGTCTGTTCGACAGGTTCGATGAATACGCTTAGCGGACGAACCGGGTCTTCCTTTTTTTCGGGTTCCGGTTTAGCCCAGTGTAGGGCGGCATAAATACCGGCCCCCAGTGCGATGACAAGTACAGGAGCCATAAGTGTATAGAGCTTTTTCAAGGGTTTTCCCCGGTAGATAAGGGTGGACTGGTACTAAGACGCACGATAGGCGAAATTAGTTTGCTCATTCGGGCGAATTTTGACCTATTTGTCCCCTTGCCACCGGGCTTTTCGTCAGAATGAGCAGAAGATGGGTTGAAGCGATGAACTCTCCATCAAGCACAAGCGCCAGGTGTCTCAACAAGGTACTCTTTAACAATGAAGCACTTCGAGTTCTGGAATCCGCGCCTGTTTGAGCTGCCCTATTACCTGTATCTGGTAATAGGTGCGAGAATCCGCGGACTTTCGATTAAATCCCTGGCCAAGGCGAACTATGCCCTGGACCACGGAGAAATTGGGATTGGCTCGAAGTACCGGACCCAGCAGGCTTTTGCACAGGAGTATTTCCTGCCGACGGCCTTGATTACAGCAGATACCACTGACGAGGCGAAGCAAACCTTGATCGAAGATTTTGCCTCGGAACACGGTTACCCGCTGATTCTGAAATCTGACGTAGGCAGTGTCGGCAAGGGTGTTGTAAAGCTGTCGGGTGTAGAAGATGTCGTCAAAAAAATACCCTCGCTGGAAGGTGCTTACATTCTGCAGAAATTCACTCCTCTGAAATCTGAATATGGAGTTTTCTACGTGCGTCACTATGGCGAGCCGAAGATTACGGCGATCAACAAAAAGCATTTTCCCGCCGTCATTGGAGACGGGGAAAAGAATATCCTGCAGCTGGCGCGTGAGCATTACCGCTATAGCAATCACTGGCGTACTTTTCTTCAATACCTGGATGTAGATCGAGTGCCGCAAGCAGGGGAACGCGTGCAACTGTCCTTTATTGGGTCTCATACCATGGGGTGCAAGTTTACCGATGATACTTACCTGCTTAACCCTGAGATTGAACACTCGATATTTCGGATCTTCGAATCCCAACCGGGATTCAACTTTGGCCGGTTGGATGTTAAAGCAGAAAGTGAAGGTGCTTTCCTGCGCGGGGAGTTTGTTGTCATCGAAGTAAACGGCGTCGCGTCCCTGCCAACTAACATGTTCGACCCGGATAACAGTATCTGGCGAGCCTATGAAATATTTATGAAGCATGGCAGATACTTGCTCGATGCCGCCTATGAGCACCGCCATCGACCCATGAAACTGGATTCCTACCGGTCAATCATCAAAAAAGTAAGGGAAAATGCGCGCCTGTTAGATATAAGCCACGAAAAGCTAATGGATATCTAGGGGGTCAGAGTAAAAACTTCCACCAAGGCCTTTCGTCAACAAAAGCGACGAGGAGTTTTTACTCTGAACCCACCTATTATTAAAAATAATACGGGAGAGTTTTAACTCTGACCCAAATTATCGTATAGATTTTTCCATAATTATGAATAGACAATTATTTCAAATAGTCCTCTTCGTTACTCCTTACCGAAGCACGATCATGTTCGCCTTGATATTGATGTTGGGTCAAAGCGCATTGTCACTGGCCAGTTCATGGCTGGCAGGGCAATTTACAGCATCATTGTTGGCTGACCCCGTTGATATTACTTTCTCGTACAATCAAATATTGTTGTTGTGGCTGGTCGTTATTTCGGTGCAGGGATTATTGACTTTTGGGAACCGTTATCTGATTGGGACTACGGGTGAGTCAATGTTAAGCAAATTAAGGGTCAGAATATACGACCATTTGCAAGCTTTGCCGCTTGAGTATTTCCATAGCCGTAAACGTGGTAGGTGCTGACCGTACGCGCTAGTTAGAGGAAAGGCGGGTCTTGGCTCGGGCCCTAGTTATCTTGCTGTGACGAGAGTTGTGTTCTCAGATAGCATTGATTTAGCATCGACATAGATGCAGATGAAGGTTGTGTTGAAAACTGGATCAATGATCGCCGTGTCGCTGGTTTTGGCGCCGAGTTTCAGATAGCCCCGTAATAGCGTCGGAATTCCTTTTGTCGCGTCATCAAAATCAATCTCGCGGGCCATTATATCCGCCAGCTTCACATGACTCGTGACTGGTGTTGGCATCAATTCCTCAGGCGCTAGATTGTTATTGTAGAGATAGGTGAGTACATCACGATGCTCATTAATGTCAGTTCCCGGAAAACTGGCGCAGCCAAACATCACCTCAATCTTGTTGGTAACGATAAACTGCATGGCGTACTTCCAGATCAACATCAAGATAGCACCGTTTCTGCCGCTTGGGTCGATGCAGAATCTGCCCAGTTCCAACATGCTGTGGTATCGATTACGAAGAGCGGAAAGATCGAAAGCTTCCTCGGTATAAAACAGTTGTTCTTCAGCCAGTGACAGATTGCTGACCAGTCTCAGGGTACCCACAACCTTCGAGGGCTTCACTTTGTTATCAACCACAACGATGTGATGAGCGCACTCATCCCATTGATCAATATCGGCTTTGTTCTTTACCTTGTGCAGGTCCGGGTGACCGCCTTTTTCCGCGTACATCACCTGGTAACGAAGTTTTTGCGCCTGTAGCACCTCCTGGGATGAGTTAGCGAGCCTGGCTTCATAGTGTCCCGCGACGACGGGAACTGGTGCTTCCGGGAAAGAAGAGAGATCGTGTGATAGTTCAGGCATGATGATTAGCGACACTCTGGTTGTAGCTCGCGGTTGAAGGTGCCAGGGCGAAACTGGTGTCTACGGAAATTCCGATACGATTAAGCAGCAGTTGAATAACCGCCATATGGTGGATCGTGTGGGACTGAAGAAACAGCAGTTCTCGTTGCAGACTGGATGCGGCAGGCTCGGGACTCGTATCCGGTGTGGCGGTGATGTATATCCGGATAGGCTTGGCTTGATGAGCATTGAATTTGCTTAGCTGCAGAATGATATTGCTGAGCTCTTTACAGGCCTGATGGGTTTTAGTTTCAACTGCGTTTTCCCTGGTCCGGTCATCATAATCAATGTAGGCCTGCGCCAGATGCTTAAAAAAACAATAGTAGTGATCAATGATGTGTCTGATGTGCTTGCCGATCGAGCTGGCAGATTTGTCGTATTGCCAGACGTATTGAGCGTTAGTCAGTGACCCTATCGTCAGGGACAGATTCTGCAACAGTTCTATGTTGGCGAATATGTTTGTGTCGGATTCCCCCTGGACGGTATTTTGCGTAGGTTGAAGAATCATCAATTTACTTCACTTTCGGATATGCGATTTAATCTGTTGACGGAAAAGACATAAAAAACTGTGTACAGAGCGCCTATAAAGAAGCCGGGTGCTATGGTCATCAGTATTTCCGGCGTGCCAAATAACCAGTGAATGGCAAAGGCGGTTACAAATGTAATTACCGATGTAATCAGAATTGTAAGAACTGCTTGTCCTTTCACGGACTGAAAACTGGTCAACAGATACTCCATTAACAGTGTAGTAGAAAGGGTGAGGACCAGACTGTAGCTTCCCTGGACCAGGCCTGCTCGCATACCTATTTCGAATCCATGGGTCAGGTTTATGTAATAAGCCCAGCTGCCATAGACAACGAAGCCAGCTAATCCTGCGGTAATACTCCGTAGTAATCCTGAACCACGCATAATTGGGGTCAGAGTAAAAACTCGCCGCAGCTTCTTAAAAAAAGTTAGTAATTGGTTGGGAGTTTTTACTCCGACCCCAATTATAGGACCGACTGCAGCCAGATATCTTTCCGGGTAAATTTCTTTTGTTTCGTTTATCGCGAATAAAAGCCCGGCTCTGACCTGTTCCTCGCAATAGCTGGCACATTCCTTTCTTGATTTGAACTGTGACAAGGTTACGGGATCGTGGAAAATCAGCCTGGCGCGGGCTCTCTTTAACCCCATGCCGTTCAGGAAGTGCGACAGGAACGGCATCGGAATATACCAGGCGTAATAGTCACGTTGATCCTGAGTCATTCTTTCATCGCCATAGTGTGTGTAGGCCACGCTGATGGGTTGAATTTGGATTGTTGGGTCGTCCAGGTCTGCCGCCTGAAACAAGCTGCTGCGAAAAGACTCGACATGGGTCCCTGGTGTACTGGTCCCCTCTGGAAAAAGAATCAGGTTACCCTTGTGAACCAGGTGTTCCTGCATTTTGCTGATTTGACTCAGGGCTCGCCGGGAATTTCGTTCGAAAAAAAGTGTATTTTGCAGCGTGGCCAGCTTTCCAAAAACAGGCCACCCGGACACTTCTGACTTTGCAATAAAACTTCCAGGTATGATTGATCCCAGCAGAAATACGTCCAGGTAGGAGATGTGGTTTACCACATGGATTGTTGGCCTATCAATGCACAATTCTCCCTCATGGATGCATTCCAGGTTGAATAGCCTGGAGACACCGCGGTGGAAAATCATAGTTAATTTATCTGTATCGCCGACCTTCGACCATTTAAGGAGAAAAAACAGGCTCACCATTGATAGAATCCAGGCAATTAGAAGTGTTGCGGAGACGATGATCTTGATTTTAGAGATGGAAACTTCCTGATTCATCAAAGGTCTTTGCATCTAATTGATCAGTTATATTAACGGCTGTTACGCGGATCAGTAACTTTTATTTGGACTCGCCGTGGCGGGATTTGTTACGGAAAGGAGACCGGAATCAGTAGTTTGAGAATGCTTAGCGGGATACTTTGCTTGCTGACCATCAGTGGGTGTTTTCCTCCCTATGCACCGATTCAGGAGGAGGATCTGCAGGGTGCTGGTGCAGCGCTGAGGTTTTCAGTCATGGAGGTGGACGACCACGACCTGTATTTTGCTGAGAGTGGCGATCCTGGGAAGCAGATGGTGCTCTTTGTTCATGGTACTCCGGGATCCTGGCAAGGTTATGCAGGTTATCTACAGAACAGGCAACTTGCCGGGAGGGCTCACCTGATTGCCATGGACCGTCCGGGTTTTGGCAGATCCACCCATAAAGGCTGGCTACCCGGCTTTAAGGAACAGGCATCGATACTGATGCGGTTGCGAGCTCTGAATCGGTCGGGGTTGCCGATCATCCTGGTGGGGCACTCTCTTGGCGGTAGTATTGCCTACAGGATGGCGGTTGATTTCCCGGACGAGATATCAGGCATGGTAGTAGTTTCTGCATCTATAGATCCGGAGCTTGGCAAAGCCAGGTGGTACAACCGGATTGCAGATCTTTCCCTGGTCCGTTGGATACTGCCGAATGGCCTGGCCAAAGCGAACATGGAAATCATGCCCCTTCGCGATGAATTACTTGCGCTCAAACCCCTGCTCGGAGGCGTTAAGGCAAATGTGACAGTTATTCATGGCAGGCAAGACAAGCTGGTTAATTTCGGCAATCTTGCTTTTGCTGAAATGTCGCTGCATCGGACCAGGTTAAAACTTGTTCCGGTCACAGGCGCCGGCCACTTCGTTCTATGGGAGCAGCCGGACCTGGTTATCAGTGAAATACTGGTGTTGCTGGATGAGGCTTATTCGCCTTCAGCTGAGTGAACCCAAATTGATCCTCAGGGGTTGTACGGATCGAGCCATTCAGCTGAAACTGCACGACCGGCAACCAACAGTTCACCTTCATGCAAAGGTCCGCCTACCTCGCAGTGGAACATTTCGTGGGCAAGAATTTCTTTCTGCCCTTCCATGTACCAGATTTGAGCCGGATTGTTTTTCGTCTCGCGTGAACTGGCAGGCGTGATTGATGAACTTTTTTTGAATAAAGATCTCAGGGTAGGCATAGGTAGAAACGCGCGCAAAATTGTTCTGGAAAGATTTCAGGAGAAGGACTATGTACAACGGCAGGTCCAGGCGATGGAGGATTTGTTGAGGGAGAAAGGATTCATATAGTAATAATGGCCACTCAATCACCCATCGCTAACTTCTTAAATCCGGTTTTATTTTCGATTTATATCATCGCACTTTTTGTGATGCCTCTACCCTTGGGCAGTAACCGTGACTGGGCGTGGCCTTTTTTTACAGTAGTGTTTTGTTTTCTGGCTATAGTCCTGATTGCTATGCGGGGCGTGGCTTTTGGTTGCCTCATGGGTACGGTCTCACTGTTAATACACTCTGGGGCCGATTTTAACCTGCAAATTCCGTCAAATGCGGCGTTGTTTGTGTTGCTCCTGGCTCTCCCTCAGGCGATGGAAAAACACATGAGAGTATCGAATCTATTTTGACCTTTCGGCTTCCCGCAGTTGCCGCAGATAATCATCGACAGGTCCGCCCAGTTGCAGACTTCGGGTCGCATGTTCCAGCGCCCGGGTTCCCTCGCCGATTGAATAGTACGCACTCGCGAGGTTGCGATGTGCCAGGGCTGACGCCGGATAGAGCTGGATAACACGGCTCCACAAAACGAGAGGGTTATTCCAGTAAGTTACCTGCTGATACGTAATCAAAAACAGGAACAGGCAATAAAAAACGATCAGACCCGTAAAAACTGCCCGGTATTTTTTCAAGTGCCTTATCGCGAAGACAACAACTATCCCGGTCAACAAGCTTAAGGGCAGGGTTGCGAGGTAGGTATAGTGATCCGTGGCTTTGGCGGGACCCACGTGGATGAATCCGGCGACCGGCAGCAAGGTGATCAGATAGAACAACAGCAACAGGGCCGGCCACCTGACCTGCCGCCACCATAGCCAGCTGCAAATCGATATTGACAACACGAGGAAAACCGCCCCATCGATCCAGAAGGCAGGTGAAGCGATGACCGTGGCATCGGGGTAGGGGTAGAGTGGGGACAATTGGGTTGGAAGCAGGTAGTGCGCGATGTAAAACCACGAATTATCCAGCGCGTTCAACGACCTTACCCAGGCGGGTAACTGCTCAATTGTTGCCATCGCCATGGACTGTGTGTTCAAAGTGATTAGCACGACACACAGGGCAATGAGGATGTAGTGCCATTTTTCTAGGATTGCCGCAAATAAATCTTGCCGATTCAGGTTACATCGACTCAAGGGATAGAAATCCAGCATGACCAGTGCCACGGGTAACGTAACCGCCATGGGTTTGGATGTAATTGCCAGAATGAACAGCACGAAAGGCAACAACTTGTCTGTTTTTGTCGGCGAGTGGAGGTTGTGCAACCGCAGGTACGCAATGAGAGTTGAAATGGCGAACAGGCTATAGAGTACATCTTTACGTTCCACTACCCAGGCGACAGATTCGACATGTTGAGGATGGATAGCGAATATCAGCGCGCCGATAAAGGCGATCCACTGCTTTTCTCCCACTGAAAATTTCTCCGTGCGTGAAGCCAAAAAAAGGATCAGCAGGTAAAACAAAATTGCGTTGGCGGTATGTAATATCAGGTTAACCAGGTGATGTTTCCCTGCATCCATGCCAAATAGTTGAAAGTCGAGACTGTGTGACAACCACACCAGCGGCTGCCAGTTAGCCCGGTGTGCCTCGGTAAATATCGATACCAGGTTGCCCCAGTTCATTTCCTGCAACCAGGGGTTGCCCAGGACGAACGGGATAGTGTCCCAGACAAAATGATGGCTCAGAACCTGATGATAACAACCGGCGGTAATCACGAGGATCGCAACCATCTGAAGTCGCCCGAGCCGGGTCCATAGCCAGGCGCCTGCTTCAAGAAGGACAGGATTGCTCCTCAGTCTGGTTTCTGCGCGCTGATATTGAGTCGGTACGAGCCCGGAAGCCAAAGGAGTTCGCAGGAGGTACAGGATCATCGCCAGGGCCAGTAAGCCACCTGCTATCCAGGTGAAATAAACGCCGGGGAAAGTGGTGACTTCTGGGGCAATACTGATCATTGTCGTATCCTCCCCAACGACAATACCGAGGAGCGCGCCATAAGCGGGGAAGGTGATTAGCCCTGATCCGTCCTGGTTAACTGCCTTGAAGATGCTGGAATAGTTCATGGCAAGTGTGAGCAGACATTGACCTTTCACAATGACGTTAATCTTCAATGGGAAAAACGACCGGGTGTCGTTGACTTCTTCTACGTTGGAGGCAACGCAATGTGTGTCAACAGAAAGAACGGGTGCGGTCGCCTGGTCGCTGGCGAGAAGTAAAATTTCGTTATGCCCGCCCTGTGTATTTCCCTTCAGGGTTTTTGCCAGCCCGGTTAGTGTCTGCTCCCACTTGATTTCGTCCGAGAACCAGGCTTTACCCCGGGTCTTCGCGAGATCCCTGACCTGCGGCTTTCCGTCGATATATTCGATCACCCAGGCAACATTGTATAAACGATTTAATATTTCGAATCCCTCCCGGGAGGGCGGGTTGTTGAACACACTCACTGCTGCACGGTATGGTTTGTTGTTCAACGCTGCTTCCAGTTGGGCATAGCGACGGAGTGGAAACCAGTAGCCAGAAAGTGAGGAGATATCCATGAAGAATGAGGAGTTGAACGCGGTACCTTTCAGGTGAATATTCGTGTAGACACGATTGAGAGGTTGGTCTAACCAGGGTGCCTGTTCTGCAATCAATTCAACTATGGGTGATATTGCGGCACTGGAGATGGGGTCTTGCAAGGGTGGATTAATTCGCTCACTAAAAGCAGCGATGGCGCCACCTGTAAACAGCGCGAGGGTCAGCAAAGCGATTTCGCCTCGATACTTCTTTTTCTTTATCAGCCAGAAAGTGGCGGCTACCAGCAGCGCCAGCGCAATGTCATTGATCAGGGGTGAGCTATAGGCAAAAAAGGCGACCGCAACGATCGCTAGCAGTATCGGTTGCCACCTGGCGGGTCCCGGGTCAGGCAGAAACGTTTCCCGTGACCCAGGCGACCCGTCGGGATGATGGTGTTTGCCTGCTTCGGCAATAAGCTTGAGTAAAGCGGCAGCGCTGGTCATCGTCAGGAATAACAGGAACGGCAGGATAGAACGTGCTGGCACCCTGAATGACTCGAGTAGCGGGATAGTCGAGGTCAACAAATTTGAAAGGGGCTTGATGTTCATACTTGCCACAAGGGCAAGGAAAAGGGATAGCCCAAGACCGATATAAAGCCGAATGAGAGGTGTCGTTGGTTTTACCAGGAATAGCAATAAAACAATGGGTCCCAGCGGATAGTTTACTTCCTGGTAGGTAAATGCCTGCCGGGCATCGGGAATGAAGCCGGCACTCCAGGGTATTGAGCTTATCCAGTCCCTGACGGTTGCGATGGTGTAACTGTAGATAACTGAATTGTAGACGGACCGACCCATCTCGTCACTCAGCGCGTTAGCGAGCATGCCGGTAAATTTAGGCAGGCTGATAAGCAGCGCTGCCAGGAATACAAGAGTTGGAAAAACAAACCAGCCTAATCGATGCAGGTGGCTTTGCCCCGGATTTGCGACTACCAGCGCGAGGATCAGGGGAGCGCCAAAGACGACACTATAGTGAATTAGCTGGTAGCCGCTGAATTGAAAGGTATGGGTGAGCGCAACCAGGGCTAGCAGCAAGCTGACCATAGATCGGCGGTCGCAAATCTCATCCAGCAACAAAGATGTCATGCACAGGAACACAAACAAGCCATACACGATGTTCTGGTGTCCGTAGCTCAGTCGCCATCCCAGCAGCGGCAGAAAGGCAAACAGGATGCCGATCAGCACCAGCACAATATAGGGCGTTGCCTCTTTGTTGTTAAAGGCAATCTGGGTTAAACAAAGTACAGATCGCGTGCAAAAGTAGGCGAACAGCACCTGTACAAAGAATACTGAGAGGTTGCTGATAATAAGAGGCGATGCGCCCATATAAGCTAACAACTGTACAATGGGGAGGCTGCCCGTAACATCGTGTACTTTGACGCCGCCGGTAAGCTGCGGCCAGTATAGAAATTTTGTCCAGTCACCCGCCGCTCTTTCAAGTTGCTGCAGGTATACATAACCCTGGTGCAGGTTGTCATGCTGATCGATCAGGTGACTTGGAGTCCATCCGAGCACCAGCCACCAGATGATGGGGATGAGCGTAATCAAGGATATCAGTAGTTGCCAGCTTTGCAGATCACGAAGGACTGACTGTTTAATCAGCTTCACTTAAAGGTACCTTTGATTAAAGGTGAATCGACGGTTGCCGATGTAGCTGACAATGACAGTAATAATGATGACGAAGAACTGCGCCAGGACAGGATGCAGGCCTGCGAATTCCACCAGTAACGTCAGCAGCGCGATACCCAGTATAAAAGAGATGCCATAAACGATATAAATTCGGAAGTACTCGTTGATGATCTTACCGCGGGATTTGAAGACAAAAACTCTGTAAACGATATAGGAATTAGTAATACTAATAATCTGCGTAATGATGGCAATGCCCAGATAATGCAGATCTGATTCGAGAAGGATAAACAAGCCAGTAAAAACAGCGAAGCCGAAAACGGTGTTGTAACCGCCAGCGATGAGATACCTGATAAGGGTCCAATGCCTGGCAATCGCCTTTGGCAGCATCAAATTTTATTCCGTTGTTTTGTTGATTTACTTTTCACTTTCTGCTGGAAAATCAATTCTTTCTTTTTCAAAGACCAGCGGTCTGTTAAGAATGCGGGCGTCGACGATGCCAATGTATTCGCCGACTAGACCGAGAATCATCAGCAAACTGGCCGCCTCAATGATCTGGCTGATAGTACCTGCCAATACCGTAGTTGAACCGCAGTTCTGCCATTTCGACCTGATTTTTTGAGAGTGGGAGTTCTCTTAGCAACGCCTGTGCCGAATCGATGGAACAATTGTCAATAAACAGAATTTTTTATCGATAGTCTTACAGGTCCTTGAACAGACCAGTGATAGTCGAACAGGTATGCTGGAAGTTCTCTTCTTAAATAACCGACTCGATATCTAAATCTAGACAAGAACTGGCAATTCACCTGTTTCAAATATCGATCGTATGGTTGTTTATAAGAGTTCCCGTATAATTCATGTAATTGTACTACATAAAAAAGCTCGGATATCTATGGAAAAGTTCACTTGGCTTTATTTGTTATCGAACTATTTGCACTTACACAATTTTCAGATGGACATAGTCCAAAAGCCGGGGAGTTGTTAGTTGCGAGAAAAGCCTGGTGGCATATTATTACTTTCCCTTGTCCTCGTTGTTCCGCTTATCTGGTGGGGGATTTTAGGCTGGCAGCCTTCGTTTTTGTTGAGTCAACATGACAATCTACAGTTACTCTATCCCTATCTGAGGGATTTTATTGCCGCAGCGGGAGATTGGCAGCGATTAATGTATTGGCCCGGACTCCAGGGGGGCGTAAAGGTGCACGATGTCATTGGCAGTATGCCAATCGCACAACTCCTTTCCTTATTGAGATAGCATTTATCGCTGGTAACGATCACGACATCGCAATGGTGTTCGAGGGAACATAAAGCCTGCAGGAGATTTGCCGTGCCCATCACGTTGGTCTCGAACGTTTCCATGGGGTTGCCGTAACTTGCGCGAACCAGTGCCTGGGCGGCCAGGTGGAATATCACATCCGGTTTCACCCTGGAGATTACCTGTTCCAGCTTCTCCCGGTCATTGATATCGGCGATGATGGATTCATCCCGATCCACAAGCGTGATGGTTTCGAACATGGAGCTGGGTGTCATCGGAGCCAGGGCATACCCAACGAAGTCTGCACTCATCTGGCTGAGCCAGTGACACAGCCAGGTTCCTTTGAAACCGGTATGTCCTGTGACCAGGACATTTTTCCCGGACCAGTAACCGGGAGTTACCATACCTTCCACGGCGCTTCGCCGGGTTGCCAGTACTCTTCGAGAAGTTGTCTTTCCCGGATGGTATCCATCGGTTGCCAGTAGCCTTCATGGCGAAGGCGACGAGATTACCTTCAGAGGAAAGTGTGCGGAGGGGCTTGTCCTCCCAGATTGTCGCGTCATTTTCTATATAGTCGAAAATCTTGTTGGACAGGATGAAAAACCCTCCATTGATATAGCTTCCCGGTCCCACCCGTTTCTCTCGGAATTCGCTGACGGTGTCGCCGTCCAGGGAGATGGTGCCAAACCGACCCGGTGGGCGTACAGCAGTGACGGTTGCCAGCTTGCCGTGGGCCTTATGGAAAATCACGAGAGCGCTGATATCCACGTCACCCACACCATCACCATAGGTGAAACAAAATGCCTCATCACCATCAAGGTACTTCTTTACACGCAGCAATCTACCCCCGGTCTGAGAATCCTCGCCGGTATCGATCAGCGTTACTTTCCAGGGTTCAGCTTCGTTCTCGTGTACCTGCATTTTATTGGCTTTCAGATCGAAGGTCACATTAGAGTTATGCAGGAAATAGTTCGCAAAGTATTCCTTGATGATATAACCCTTGTAACCAAGGCAGATCACGAACTCGTTCACCCCGTGGGCGCTGAAAATTTTCATGATGTGCCACAGGATAGGGATGCCGTCGATGGTTACCATAGGCTTCGGGCGGACCTCTGTTTCTTCTGCCAGCCTCGACCCGCGACCGCCAGCCAATATTACTGCTTTCACTTGTAGTCCATCAGGATTAACCCATGCCGGTCTAAAAGGTGAGGCGAACATTATATTGTAAACAAGGCGGACAGGTGATAATCGCCGTTTATCGTGTCAATCTATCCGTCCGGGAAGCTTATCGCCTGGCAAGCCCGATATAATACTGGACCTCTGACCTGTTCAGCGTCCCTTAAACTCGTTCCGTTAGTGGGTGATTATGACGTCTCGACAAGTTGACGCCACGATTTGTTTTCTGGTTTCTGCAAGTTTGTTGCTGGCTTACTGGTTTACCATGCCGAAGGTGGTCACTTTCGAGGACTCGGGCTTGTTCCTGCAAGTCTGTCACTTCAATGGCATTGCGCATCCGCCGGGCTATCCTTTGTATACTCTGCTTTGTGTTCCCTGGTTTTGGCTGCCGCTCGACCCTGTGATTCTGGGAAATTCACTGAGTGCTCTTTTTGCCGCCCTCACCTGCATCCTTGTATATTTTGTACTGAAAGCGCTGGGCATCCGCCAGTTCATCGCTGGAGTCACCTGCCTGTTGCTGGGCTTGTCCAGGGATTTTTGGTCCCAGGCCATCATCGTTGAGGTTTATTCGCTCAACACCTTACTGCTATCTCTGGAAATCTACCTGGCCATATGTTTTGCGAGCAGGCCGCAAAAACGGCTCCTGTTTACGATGAGTTTTGTTTTCGGGCTTGGCATATCAAATCACTGGCCTCTTGTCCTGCTGTCATCTCCAGGACTCGCCCTCGTGTGTATGGCCCGCGCTGAAGAATTGGTGAAGATACTGCGATCGCCCGCCAACAGTCTGATCTGTTTACTGTTGCTGGTATTTGGACTGGTGCCTTATGTATCACTGTTTCTAAAGTCTGATCCGATTTTCAGCTATTCAGGCGCCGTTACCAGCGTCGGTGAATTCATCGCCTATTTCAGCCGCGAGGCCTATCAGGGAGTTGATCAGACCGCCAACGCCGACCTGCTGGATAAAATTCAGTTTGTGGGCTGGCTGGCTGGTCAGTCACTCCTGCAGTTTGGCTATGGGTTTGCCCTGCTTGCCCTTGTCGGTTTGGCCCGCGGGTTGGCCGTTGCACGGCTGGTCAATGCGGGAATACTGGTCATCTTTCTCGGTAATACGGTGGTGCTGACCTTTTTGCTGGGCTTTGAGTTTGATTTTATTCACCAGGCTGTTTTCAAACCCTATCCCCTGGTTGCCTGGGTCTGTATGAGTCTGTGGATTGGTTCCGCCTTGCAGTGGGTCTCGGACAGGCCATTTGGCAAGGTCATACCGGTTTTGATTGTGACAGTGCTTGGCTTCGCCATGTCTCTGGAGAACTGGTGGTCAAATGACCGTAGCGGGGACAGACTCGCCCACAACTACGCAGGTTTTCTGTTACGGAGTCTCGAGCCTTCATCAAACCTGATCGTGACTTCCGATCCCCAGGTCGGTCCGCTTTCCTACCTCAACCAGGTAGTTGGCTTGCGCCCCGATGTAACCTTGTATGAAGCGGAAAACCTGTTTTTTAGCGATAAGATACCAGGGGAAACGGTAGCAGAGAAAAAATCCTTTGTGCAGAATTTATCACCCGTGTTCTCGGTCGGTATTCCCTGGCTGCCTGATGGTCAGGATTTTGGATTGTACCTGAAGCACGGACCGGGTCTTAGCGGCTATGAACTGATCCCGGGCATTGAAGATTTTGTCTCGGCGCTTGTGCGTGACTACAGGGTCGGGAAATTTCGTGATCCGAATACCCTGTATTTTTCTCATCAGCTGCTGATCGCCCTGGGTAACCAGCTCACCCACTATGTATTCACAAAAAAAGTCGAACCAAAAACGTCAGAGATGTTTCAATCAGTAATGCAGACCTTCCCCGGTATGCTGGCTATCCTGTCCACTTTGATTGCCAACCCACATTACCCCATGCCAGACGATGTTCTGGTGGAAGTGGCGTTAGCCTTTGATGATTCTTTCGGCGTTGAGACCCCGGACCATGAAATTGCCGCCTACTATTACTATATAGCGCTGTTGCTGGCCAACCCTGATGCCACACTCGAAAAAAATGAAGAGCTCGCCCTGCACTACCTGCAGAAAGGGCTGGCCATCATGCCAGGCAAAGATAATCCGGGTCTGAAGTTACTCGATGAGTTGTCTTCATCGAACTAGCATCCAGTTACAGCTGTTCTTGTTATTTTGTTCTGAGAGTATTCGGGTCACCGTGTTGGGTATCAGAGATCATTGTTTCGTTCGAATATACAATTTGAAACAGATTTTCACATCGCATAAATCTCGCGAAGAATCACTTGTGCCCAGCTCAGGGGTCTTTCCTTCGTAAGGCTATTAGATTGGCAAGGGCGGTCCGACGTCTCGATGGCCAATCCGTACCATGGATGGTTTGCCTGGAGAAGGGAAGACCCCTGAGCTGGGCACAAGTGATGGGGCGTGCGGTGAAAGTAAGCTAGATCACAAGCTAGACGCTGTGTTCTTTTGCAACTTCTTCTACGGCGGCGACAAGATCGTCTGCCTGTCTAGTGGTCACCATAATGTGCATGGATGCCCGGTTGGCATCCCAGTTAATTTCGTCATGAGTCACATGTCGGATATAGATTCGATGCCGCTGCCACAGCGTCTCTGACAGCAGTTTCGGCTTCACGCCCTCAATCCTGAAAGAGATGAGACCTGCGCACAATCGTGGATCTTCAGAGGAGAAGATGGTGACACCCGGGATGTTCTGCAGCCCACTGCGAACCCGTTCCATGAGATAACGATCCCGGGACTCGATGGCTTCCCGGCCAATCTGGTTGTGAAAATCCAGGGCGGCGTTGATCGTGATCCCCAGTGAATAATTTGTCGAGCCATGCATCTCGTACTTTTGTGCCGTGCGCGAGCGGCCAAGGTAGGGCTCACTATGGGGTTTGCCATACAGGTTCATACCCTTGACAGGACCGGAATAGTTGCTCGGCCAGATGCGATCCAGCATAGATTCCCTGACATAAAAAAATCCTGTCAGTTGACCGGCCAACATCCACTTGTGGCAGGCCCCCGCGTACATATCGCAACCGAGGGAGGAAATGTCGAGGTCCATCATACCGGGCGGATGGGCCCCGTCTACAAGTGTGAGAATGCCCCTCGACCGGGCAAGGTCGCATATTTCCCTGATTGGCAGAACACAACCATCCGTGTAGTTGACATGGCACAGGCTGATCATTTTAGTTCGTCGCGTAATGGCCTGCTCGTAGGCGTCAATGATGACTGATGGATCCTTTGGCGGGTGAAATTTCGCGGAAGAAAGATCGACCATAACAGGGATTGTCCCTTGTCTGGCGCAGCGAAGGTTAATGGGTTGACCGCCGCTTGAATGATCATGATTGGCGTAAATGATTTCATCACCCGGTTTCAGGTCAGGTCCAAAAGTGCCGACTACCATCCCCTCGGTAGTATTGTTGGTGAGGGCGATTTCGCTGGACTTACAACCAACAAAATCAGACAGTTTTGCCCGCACGGCGTCTTTAAATTCAGCATTGTAGACATATGAGGCATAGCTGAGCCTATCAGTATTCGCCTGCTGGATTGAGTCAATCTGGGCCTGGTAGACGATGCGTGGTGATGGACCCCGGGTCCCCGTATTCATGTAGGAAACACCAGGGCGAATCAGGAACTGATCTGCCACGTGATTCCAAAAGGAGTCGTTGTCCGGGGCAGTGGCTTTACCGGCGATTGGCTTTGCGGATTGTTTCGCCTGGACAAGGTTGGGCATTAAACCGGTTGCAGCGGCAGCGGCTGTCATCTTGCTGAGGAAACCCCGGCGGGATAACAATCTGACGTCCTCGATCTGCTCATCCAGTCCTTGAAAAGCCATCGCCTCTTTCATGACCGATTCTCTTCCAGGGATAGTTTGCCAGCTTAATCGAACTATTGTTAACCCAACGCCAGGACAAAAAGTAGCGGCAACAATGGAATCAGGTAAGCATAGCTGCGATTAACATGAGCGCGCGTGTAGCGTGGTTTGATCTCTATGGCTTTGTTGTAGTCGCGAATTGCCAGGTGGTCCGAACCGGCTTTGCGGTACAGAAGTCCTCGATTGTACAGGGCCTGGGCATGGTCTGGCTGGAGTTCAATCGCTCGTGAGTAATCGGCGATTGCGGCTTCGCCTTGCTTGTCCTTTTGCAAGAGCAAGCCTCTCGAGAAATAGGCGTTGGTGTATTCGGGATTAATCTGCAGAGCCTGTTTGTAGTCCGCAATGGCAAGTTCATTGTCCCCTTTCCCCCGGTAGGCTAATCCGCGGTGGTGGTAGATCGTGGCAAGTTCTGATGTTTCATCGACATGAAGTAGAGCACGGTTGTAATCCTTGATGGCGAGATCGAATTTCCGTTTCTTTTCATGTGCGAAAGCGCGGAAGTAATAAGCCTGCATATATTCAGGATCCAGCTGCAGGGCCTTGTCAAAATCCGCAAGGGCCTGTTTGTAACTTCCTTTCATCGAGTGGCTTAAACCTCGATTTACGTAAGCAGTAACATAGTCTGGCGCAGTTTCTATGGCTCTGGTGTAATCCTGGATGGCGTTGCGATGCTTGCCTTGCTCATATTGCGCTAAACCCATCAGCAGATAGGTTCGCGCAACCTTGCTCAACTCCTCATTGAGGCACACCCGGAGAATCTCGATCGATTCTTCAATTCGGTTTTCCAGTCTGGCGGTGTTTGCGTCATCGTTACAGGTGGCAAAAGTCAGGGGAGACAGGAGCAGGCAGATTGATAACAAGAAATATCTCAACATAAGACGGTCCGGTTACGAAAAGATGTCAGCCTGGGGTAAATGATTTTACCGACCAGATTGCAAGGCTATTATGAACTCTATTTCTGCGCTTTATCAAGGGGCAGCCAGGTAGCCCTGGTCTAGGGTTTTAGCCGGGAAAACAGGCCTCCAAGACCACGAATCAGCCATCGTGGCTGGTGTTGTGCCCAGGTAACAGCGGCCTGGTTGGCAAGTCCGGGAATGCGGATGACTTCCCTTGCCATCAGGGCGTCATATCCCTCTTTTGCCACGTCCTCTGCCGAGGACACTAGAAACGGGGGAGAATTCTGCACACCAAGGGAGTCAACCATCTTTGTTCGAGTCAATCCCGGGCAGAGAGCAGACACGGAAACACCCGTTCCCCGGAGTTCTTCGGATAGAGATTCAGTCAGAGACAATACATAGGCCTTACTGGCTGCGTACACGTTCATTGAAGGAACCGGCTGGAACGCTGCAACGGAGGCAACGTTCATAATGCGGCCACTGCCCCTTTGTACCATCGTCGTTAAATAGTGCCGGGTCAGACGGGTGAGTGCCAGGATGTTGAGGAAAAGCAGGTCATCAATGTCTTTTTGATCGAGTTCGTCAAACTTGCCGGTGACTGCAATTCCCGCGTTGTTAATGAGAATGTCGATGTCAATACGGCTGGTCTCGATAGCTTTTATCAGTTCGTCGGCGCCGCTGGGATTTGTGAGGTCACATTTGACGATCTCGACATTGATACCCGAGTCGAGAGAATCTTTAAGTTCCTGCAGATTCTTTTCTCTCCTGGCTGTGATAACAAGGTCATAGTCGTTTTTGGCGAACTGTTTTGCCAGGGCTGCGCCTATTCCTGACGATGCGCCAGTGACAAGTACAGTGCCTTTACTCACTGGATGCATCCCCTTTCTTATTTTTATCGGCAGGCGTGGTGTCGACCCCGGTCAGCATGCGTTGAACCCAGTTCTGGTAGGCAAACAGGGGTTGCATGGCGCCTGAGACCATGTCGGCATATTGTGATTTGCCCGCGCCTTTCAGGTACTCCTGTGCGCGGCTGAGCATTAGTTCTTGCAGCTTTTCTACATTGGGCAAGCCGAGGAAGCTTCTGAGTTCTTCTGGTGTGATATCCACATCGATCGTTATTTTCATCTAATTGCGTACCTCTTCAGTGGTCGAGAGTCTTACAATAGGAGGCTGACTGGTGTGATCAGCCCTGTGTCATCCACGATCAGATCCTGATTGACCATGGTTGCCGTCTTGGCGCCAGGTGAATGGATCGAAGTCTCGGATCCAGGTCCATGGGCGATGGAACAATTAAAGGCTGGTTGCATGATATAAGCAAATTGAGCGTTCATATACCACGCTCAAATCCGGCAGGAGCGGTTAACAGT
>JACZXW010000059.1 GCA_022571415.1 Pseudomonadota bacterium | reverse complement strand
TGTTTTTCGTCGATGTGGATCCCAACTTCACCGGTGTTACTGTCAGTACCCAGGGGAATTTTTCATCCGAGGAATTGCGCGACATCGTAACCGATGTTGAAAGACGCGTCATGGAGCAGGGATATATAGGCAGTATCTATACTCGAAGCGGTGCCGGCGGAGCCGGTTTTGGCCGTGGAGGTCGAACCGCAGACCAGATTGGCAACATGTTTATTGAGATGAGCGACCGGCGCAGTCGTGAACTAAGCGGTTGGGAAGTGGAAGAGGCATACCGCAAGGCGATAGCCAATGTCCCGGGCGTTCGAGCAGAGATCATGAAGATGGAGCACGGTCCGCCAGTAGGTAAGGCCATCCAGCTGCAATTGCAGGGTGACGACCTGGATATTCTGGCGAGGGAAACCCGTAGACTGCGAAGCTACCTTGAATCAGTGGAAGGATTGACAGCAGTCGATGATACCGCACCAGTCCCGGGTATCGAGTGGGAGATAATCGTAGATCGAGCGAAAGCTGCCATGTTAGGAGCGGACGTCACCAGTGTCGGCGCCGCGATCCAGCTGATTACCAACGGCGTATTGGTGGGGCGATACAGGCCGGACGATGTTGATGACGAAGTGGACATCCGTGTCCGTTATCCGGAGGAATACCGCGGCATCACTCAATTGGATCATCTGCGGGTATCGACCAAACAGGGGCCGGTACCCATCAGTAGTTTCGTAGAACGCAGGGCTAAAGCAAAAGTTAGTTCCATATTCCGCCAGAATGGAACACGCATAATGTATGTTCGCGCAGATACTGCTCCTGGCGTACTAGCGGATGACATGGTGGCTGAAATTAAAGAATGGCTGAAAAGTGCCGAACTAGACCCTACGATCAAAGTGGTTTTCCGCGGCGCAAATGAGGAACAGGAAAAGACTAACGACTTTATCGGATTCGCTTTTTCGATGGCTTTGATGTTGATGGGTATTCTATTGGTGTCTCAGTTTAATAGTTTTTACCAGGCCGCGCTTATTCTTTCTGCCGTCGTTATGTCAACTGTTGGTGTACTACTGGGTTTGATTATTACCGGCTACCCTTTCAGCGCTATTATGACTGGCGTAGGAATCGTTGCCCTCGCCGGGATTATCGTGAACAACAATATTGTGCTTATCGACACATACAACTACCTGTTTCGTGAAAATCCGGGCTGGTCCATACAGCGGGTGATCATCCAAACAGGTTGTCTGCGCTTGCGGCCTGTATTCTTGACAACCTTTACCACGGGTTTTGGATTGCTTCCAATGGCATCAGGTGTGTCCATCGACCTGATCGGCCGCGAAAT
Source organism: Pseudomonadota bacterium (assembly GCA_022571415.1). Taxonomy (GTDB): domain Bacteria; phylum Pseudomonadota; class Gammaproteobacteria; order Pseudomonadales; family Azotimanducaceae. The sequence goes on along the minus strand of JACZXW010000059.1, from coordinate 14,686 downwards.
CGAAGTGGGTGGTCCGGTGGCGTCATTTTGGGTTCAACTGGCGTCAGCAATCGTCTCCGGCCTGTCGTTCGCTACCTTGCTGACTCTCATAGTGACACCTGCCATGTTAATGGCGCCTCATGCGTTTCGAACCATGCGGGAGAATTTCAGGAACCGGAGGCAGCTTGCTGCTCAAGCGAGTTAATCCTATAGCGGGATAAAAAGATGAAAATTGGCATAAATGGTACAGGGCTGGTGCAGAAGGCATCCATCGACGCCATCACAGAAGATGCCCGGGCGGCATTGTCCGATGGCTTTTCAAGCTATTGGATCGCCGAACATCCCACCGGTGGATTTGACGCCTTAACTGTATTGTCAGTAGTTGCCCAGGAAGTCCCCGACATCGAATTGGGTACAGCAATTGTATCTACATTCCCGAGACATCCGATGGTCCTAGCAGGACAGGCGCTGACAGCCCAAACTGCCATTGGTGACCGGTTTACACTGGGCATCGGTCTTTCTCACGAAGTCATGATGGCTCAATTGGGAATTGGCTTTGATAAGCCGATACGGCATCTGCGTGAATATCTTTCCATCCTGATGCCGTTGTTGGAACAGGGCAAGGTTTCCTTTAAGGGGGAAACACTGTCCTGCGAGGCGGAAATATTCAAACCTGTCGAAAAAAGACCCTGTGTGCTAGTCGCGGCGTTGGGTCCTCAGATGCTCAAGGTGGCGGGAACTCGAACCGACGGCACAACGCTTGCCTGGGTCGGACCGAAAACTATCAAGGATCATATTGTGCCTAGAATTTCAGAAGCAGCTGCGAAGGCGGGTAGGGAATCTCCTAGAATAATAGCGACGCTACCGATTTGTGTTACCGGAGACGCACAAGGTCTGCGAGCCAGAATCACGAAAACCCTGACCATGTATGGTCAGTTACCTTCCTACAAGGCAATGTTTGAGAGGGAAGGCGTGAGCGAGCCTGGCGAACTGGCTCTTGTTGGCAGCGCGAGTGAGGTGGAAGACGCTTTGTCGGGATTGATGGATGCAGGCGTGACCGATTATGCGGCGTCTATCTTCGCTACTTCAGTCGATGAGCAGCTTCGAACCCGGGAGCTTCTCTCCAGGCTAGGGCGCACTCTGTAAACGAGGGGCCTGCAGGGTTTGGTATCCCTCCGTAAACGCGCTAGCATGAATTCCCCGAGTATCAGGATTTAAGTGTGCGTCAGATCCTAATTATTACTGTCGTGTTATCCGTGATATTTCTCCTGGGTATGTGGGGTCAGTATGTTATGGCACCTGAGCAGCTGCGAAATAACATTTTGCAGGCTGCATACAACACGTTGACGTTGTTTGTGCTTGAGGGAGACTGGACCGGGACCGAATCATTACCCTGGCAGCTTGAAATCGCCCGGTTCGTGGCGCCGATCTTTTTAATCACTGGTTTGGTAATCGTCCTGACCAAGGGTGTGTGGATTCAGGTCGAGAACTTTTTTATTCGATTCCGTAGAAGGCACGTGGTTGTCGTTGGTCTCGGAAACCGTTCGTGGCAGTTTGTTCAATCGTGCCAGGGTAGGTACAAGCTAGTGATAGTGGAAATCAATCCAGACAATCCGCATATAGATCAAGCCAGGAATCTGGGTATGTCCGTTGTTGTTGGGGACATCCTGAATGCTTCGATGTTCAAGCAGATTAATCTCGTTGATGCGAGACACCTTGTCGCTTTCACGGGCGATGATGGAATCAATGTGGAACTGACCATTAAAGCCCGCGCTTTCATACGTGATTTCGGCGCGGAGCAACTGCTCATCCACATGCATGTGGAGAGCAGGCACATCGCCGAACAGTTGGAGGACTATCCAAAGTTCTTCTCCGACTCTGCCGCCGCACAAGTCAACTTCTTTAGCGTTTACGATTTGAGCGCAAGAATCTTGTTTCGAGATTATCCGCCAGAGAACTTTGCTCATTACTTTGGTCAAAATCAGGTGCACATCGCCCTCTACAACTTTGGCCGACAATCTGAAGTTATCCTCCTGCATGCCGTTCAAAATTGTCAATTTGCCAACGAGAGCCGTGTCAGGTTTACGGTGTTTGATGACCAGGCACGGGAAAAGGGAAGACATTTTTTTTCAGCGTATCCAACATTAGAATCCCTGTGCGTTGTCGAATTTATAGAGATGCCCATTCTAGAAAAAAAATCCCTGGAAGAGATTCACACCGAGCTGCTGCAATCTGTAACGGAACATGTGATCTGCTTTATCAACGATGAAGACAACCTTGAGCTGGCATTGATGCTTCGTTCTATGTTGCTCAAACGAAAAAACTGCAATGCTCCGATTATTGTTCACATGGAGCAGTCCAGTGGTTTGGCTCAACTGCTGGAATCCAATTTCGGTGGCCCCGAGATACCTGATGGCCTATACCCTTTTGGTATGCTGGACCAGGTCTTGCACAATGAAAATGTGTTGGCTGACGGTTTGGATATTCTGGCAAGAGCCTTCCATGAAAGTTATCTGGAGAGACGGGAAGGGTTGATTGTTGATCGGCGGCTGTATTCCACCTTGCACAGTTACGCAACATTGGCAGAGCCGGGACGTTCAAGTAACCGGAAAGTGGCCGACCATCTGGGAACAAAACTTCGTGCCATCGGTTGTTCCACCAGCGACAGTGTTAGTTCTGATTTCTCCTTCTCAGAAAAGGAGGCATTGCTCCTGGCCAGAATGGAGCACAACAGATGGTGTACCGAGAAAATAGCAAGCGGCTGGCGGCATGGCCCGGAACGAATCGAAAGCGCGAAGCTCAACCCCATCATCGGTAGGTGGGAAGATCTTGATTTTGTTGAACAGAAGCCACAGATAGATGAAATTAAGCTGTTGCCGGGTTTACTGGCACGGAAACTGGGTCAGGGTATCGTGCGGGATTTCCGTATAGGCGTTACCGGGCATCGCCCGCACAAACTAAATTTATCAGATGCTGATCTAGTTCGTGCCATCGATGACGCGTTAGCTGACATCGTGAAAAAACACTCAGGGGCTCGTCTTATTATTGTCTCTCCGCTGGCAGAAGGTGCGGATCGATTGGTTGCACAGCGTGCGATGAAAAAATTCGGCATGGTATTGCATGTTCCGTTGCCACTGCCTTTTGAACTTTACCAGACTGATTTTTCTTCCCGGGAATCCGTTGAGGAATTCAAGGCCATGGTGGGTACCGCGGAGGTCTATTTTGAGCTGCCGATGAGATTTGGTAACCAGCAGGAATTGACCTCTCACATCGACGGGTCAGTGAACGAAAAACGGAACAACCAATATGCGCTGGCGGGGGCTTATATGGTGCAATATTGTGATGAGATGCTGGCAGTTTATGACGGCAAACCGGAAGGAGGGGTTGGCGGTACAGGGCAGATTGTTCGCTGGCGAAAGGCAGCTTCGCCTGATGATGAGTTTCTCAGTAGATCGAGCTTTTTTATCACGCCTGAAATTAGGCCACCCATTGTGATCGAACATAGATACAACTCAAACGAATAGGCGAAAATGATCGCGCCATCGGAATCGCCGGATTTCCTCTCGAACCTTGACGCCGTCAATTGCCCTGCCGAGCTTTCCCTAAATCGAATTGGTCCTTCTTTTGTTGCTTTACCTCTTTAGAGATAAGGGCCCTTCGTATACTATTAATCCAGTTTCCTAGCTCCTCTACATTGTCATAAATCAGGTCTCCACGCCTCCTAAATGAAGCCATCATTCGTCCATCTTCGAGTACATTCTGAATACTCCATGATAGACGGTATTGTGCGAATCAAGCCTTTTGTAGAGGCTGTCGCGGAACACCTGATGCCAGCGGCGGCCATCACCGACAGCTGTAATTTGTTTGCCCTGATAAAGTTTTATAACGCGGCGACCCGCGCCGGGATCAAACCCATTCTTGCCAGTGATATCTGGGTTGCGTCCGAAAAAGACGGTGAAGATCCGTCCCTTCTGGTGCTGCTTGCCCGGAATGAAACCGGTTACAAAAACCTGATAGAACTATTGTCCCGTGCCTATTCTGAAGGTCAGAAGTCAGGTCGCGCAACGTTGACAAGATCATGGATCGCAGAGCAGTCTGAGGGGATCATTGCTCTGTCAGCGGGAAAAGACGGTGATGTGGGCCGCGCTATCCTTGCCGGGAACATTGTCAGGGCGGAGAAACTTACGCGGCAGTGGATGTCGATCTTCAAGGATGATTTCTATCTTGAACTGCATCGCACCGGACGCGCTGGCGAGGAAGAATATATTTACCATGCCGTTGAGCTGGCCATGACCCTGGATTGCGCCCTGGTGGCGACGAATGATGTCCGCTTCCTGCGCAGGGACCAATTTGAAGCACATGAAGTCAGGGTCTGTATCCACGATAGCAGAACCCTTGATGACCCGCGACGTGAACGACGCTACGTGGAAGAACAGTATCTCAAGTCGACGGATGAAATGGTTCGTTTGTTTAGTGATCTTCCCGAGGCCATAGAGAACACCGTGGAGATTGCCCGCCGTTGCAATGTCGATGTCGATCTCGGTAACTACTATCTCCCGGAATATCCGGTACCAGAAGGTCAGACGATTGAAAGTCTCCTCATTGAGCTGTCGAGGCAAGGACTGAATGGCCGACTGGCGCATATTTTCGATCCTGCATCAGCGCAATACGCACAGCAGCGGAAACCGTACGAGGAACGCCTTGAGTTTGAACTGGGTGTCATCAACAGCATGGGGTATTCAGGTTATTTTCTTATCGTCATGGAATTCATCCAGTGGGCCAGGGACAGAGACATACCCGTGGGACCGGGTCGAGGCTCAGGACCCGCTTCCCTGGTGGCCTATTCACTGAAAATTACGGACATTGATCCTCTCGTATACGATCTTCTGTTTGAACGGCTGCTGAATCCGGAGCGTGTTTCCCTGCCGGATTTTGACATCGATTTTTGCATTGAAGGAAGAGACAGGGTCATTCAGCACGTAGCGGAGCTGTATGGTCGGGAAGCGGTGTCTCAAATTATTACCTTTGGCACCATGGCAGCCAAGGCCGTGGTGCGGGATGTCGCGAGGGTACAGGGCAAGCCTTACTGGCTGGCTGATAAATTATCAAAACTCATTCCATTTGAACCAGGCATGACGCTGGAGCGTGCTCTGGATGAAGAGCCCCTGCTCAGGGAATTTGTCGAGTCGGATGAAGATGCCGAAGAGATTATGGAAATGGCATTCAAGCTCGAAGGGTTGGTACGCAATGTGGGCAAGCATGCCGGTGGTGTCGTTATTGCCCCGACCCGGTTGACGGACTTTTCACCGACCTATTGCGACGAATCCGGTGGCGGCCTGATGACTCAATTTGATATGAATGATGTAGAGCAGGTCGGCCTGGTGAAGTTTGATTTTCTTGGGCTCAGGACATTGACGATAATTAACAATGCGGTAAAGAGCATCAATGTCCGGCGGTCTGCAGCTGGGGATACGCCCATCGATATCAATGCCATCGACCTGGAAGATCCGCCTATCTATGAAAACCTGAAGCAGGCGAAAACAACAGCAGTATTCCAGCTGGAATCGCGAGGCATGAAGGACCTTCTCAAAAAAGTCGAGCCCAGCCGCTTTGGTGATATTGTCGCACTGGTGGCGTTATTCAGGCCTGGGCCGATGCAGCTTATTGATGATTTCGTCAAGCGTAAGCAGGGCATCGAAGAAGTTGATTACCTGCATCCAAGCCTGAAACACGTGCTGGAAGGTACTTATGGCGTAATGTTGTACCAGGAACAGGTGATGCAAATTGCCCAGGTCCTGGCCGGGTACTCCCTCGCGGATGCGGATCTCCTGCGTCGGGCCATGGGGAAAAAGAAACCCGAGGAAATGGCGCAGCAGCGTGAAGTATTCCTGGCGGGTACAAAAGCGCGCGGGGTCGATCCGGATCAGGCGAATCACATCTTCAACCTGATGGAAAAGTTTGCCGGTTATGGTTTCAATAAACCGCATTCCGTTTGTTATGCACTGATTGCCTACCAAACTGCCTGGTTAAAGCACTACTACCCCGCAGATTTTATGGCCGCGGTATTGTCAGCGGATATGCAAAATACAGATAAGGTAGTCATCAATGTAGAAGAGTGTCGGGAGATGAAGCTGGATGTGCTGCCCCCGGACATTAATCGTGGTGTATACCGCTTCGTCGCAAAAGATATGAACAGCATCGTATACGGGCTTGGTGCGATCAAAGGGCTGGGCGAGGGACCGGTGGAAACGATCGTTAACAGCCGCGAAAAAAATGGGCATTTTAAGGACCTGTTTGATTTTTGTAATCGGGTGGATTCACGAAAAGCAAACAGGAAGGCGATTGATGCCCTGATCGGTTGTGGCGCATTGGATGAACTGGTGCAAACGACATCTAGTCATCACGACCAGATTGGTTACAAACGAGCATTATTGTTTGCGAACCAGGAAGATGCGGTGCAGTTGGCAGATCAAAAAGCCAGGAATGCGGAGAGCGGGCACACAGATTTGTTTGGCGAGGTCAGCTTGAAGGCGTCTAACGAGGACGACTGTTACCATCATTTTGAAAATCTTCGCTGCCTGACATTGAAGGATCGTCTGGTCAAGGAACGCGATACGCTTGGCCTGTACCTGACCGGTCACCCTATTGATGTATACCGTCCGGAATTGAGATACCTGGCAAAAACGCAGATTTGTAATTTGCGTGTCAGTAAAGATGAACAGTCTATTGCCGGGCTGATTGTTGCAACCAGAACCATGAGAAATCGCAAGGGAGAAACGATTGCCTTCGTCACGCTGGACGATGGTACTGGCAGGGTTGAAGTGGCGGTTTTTGCGGACATCCTGGAGCAACATCGAGAGAAGCTTCAAAAAGATTCCATCCTCGTGATCAAAGGGACCACTGGGTCCGATGATTACACGGGTGGTATTCGCATGCGTGCGAATGAAGTGTACAGATTGGTAGATGCGCGGCAAAAAAATCTGGTTAAGCTGCGCCTGAATGTCAGTGGCAATGCCCTGAATGGTGACTTTGTCCAGGAGTTAGAACAGATCCTGGCTCCCTACAAGGAGGTCCAGGGTGCTGGTTGCAGGTTTGCTGTAGCCTACTCGGGCAGGGATGCAAGCGCCGAAGTGATCCTCGGGGATGAGTGGAGAATAAAGCCTGATGATGACCTGATTGAGGCCCTGAAGGATCACTATGGCACTGACCAGGTCCATCTGGATTATTCCTGACGCAGGTCTATAAAAGTTAGCGCTTGTCGGGATATTGATAAAAAATCTGTGCTATGGAGGATCTAATCCACTCGATGCCTGAGCTACGCAAACAACTGGTCAGTGAAGGGGAACCATTAAACCGAATTTTATTGGATGAGGTTGCCAGGCTGGTGGTGGCATTAAGTGGCGGCGCGGATTCTGTCGCTTTGCTGGATTGGCTGGTGAAGGCGCAGACGATTAAGCCCGTGGTTGCTATACACGTCAACCATGGTTTGCACAAAGAAGCATCGGCATGGCAGAATTTTTGCGAAGAATTATGCGAATCACTGGGCGTTGAGCTGAAATGCATGCCGGTTGAAGTTGACAGTAAAGGCAGCGTCGAAGAAAACGCCCGACGGGCGCGTTATGGCGCGTTTGAAAACTTCCTGAAGCCGGGTGATCTGTTGCTGTTGGCTCACCACGCAGATGACCAGATAGAAACTATCCTGCTAAACCTCTTCCGTGGCAGCGAAGCATTTGGTGTACGAGGTATGCCACGGGAAAGGTCGATCGGCAGTGCAAAGTTGTATCGCCCCCTGCTGGATTTATCCCGTCAGGATATCCTGGGTTACTGCAGAAAAAACAAACTTTCGTGGGTTGACGATGAGACTAACCTGGACATCAGCATGGACAGAAATTTCCTGCGCCATGAGCTTCTTCCGAAGATTTCGAAAAGGTTTCCGTCGGCGCAGCAGGCGCTGCGCAGCGCATTAGATAGAGATGCTTTAGCTTCACGATTAATTGAAAATATTGCCAAAAATGATCTTGATTCAGCGCTTGCAGACGACGACGGTATCAGCCTGCATGCAATAGCCGCCTTAGGTGAGCTGCGAATCGTTAATATGCTTAGAGAATTCCTGCGACGTAAACAGATTCAGTTTCCTTCTGGCAACCTGCTTCGTGAATGCGTCGATGTTATGTTGAATTCCCAAAAAAGCGCCGCTCCTCTATTGGCCTGGTCAACTTATGAATTAAGGCGTCACGGCGACTTCATTTATCTTTTGAATTCACTGCCTGAGATAGACTTATCCTGCGTTATTGAAATTAATTTAGATGAGTCATTTGAAGTTTGTGGTGGCTTGTTCTCCGTTGAGAAAGTTAAGGGACGAGGCGTTGTTCTTGATAGTGAGCTGAACCTCGAAGCCCGGTGCAGACGGGGTGGTGAGAAAATTCAGCAAAAGCGCTTGCGCACACTGAAAAACCTGTTCCAGGAGAATGGCGTGCCATCCTGGCTGCGATACAGGCTACCGCTGGTGTTCGAGGGTGATCAGTTGATCGCGGTGCCGGGAATTCCCACCTGGAATATCCCGCCCATTGAAGCTCATGACCGGCTGGCGGCGGGTGAAGAAAGGGGCTGGGTGTTTACCTTTGAAACCCGGGACCGGGTTTAATTGCAGATTTACATACAGATTTCGGATTGAGGAATTGATCGGAGTCTCCCCAGATGCTAGTCTAGAAACCCATCTTGGTCGTGCCCTTTGCGATCGTTTTGTCACTCAGATGGGAGTTAAATGTCTCGCTTTATATTTGTTACCGGTGGTGTTGTTTCTTCATTGGGGAAAGGCATAACCGCGGCCTCCCTTGGTGCTATTCTTGAAGCCAGGGGATTGAAAATCAACATGCAAAAACTGGATCCGTATATCAATGTGGATCCGGGAACCATGAGCCCCCTGCAGCACGGCGAGGTGTTCGTCACGGCTGATGGCACTGAAACCGATCTGGACCTTGGCCACTATGAGCGCTTCATTCATACCAGGATGAAGCGCAATAACAATTTCACCACCGGACAGATATACGCAGATGTCATCGCCAAGGAACGTCGCGGCGAATACCTTGGTGCGACGATCCAGGTAATTCCCCACATAACCGATGAAATAAAATCAAGGATTCTTCGTGGCGGTGAAGGATTTGACGTGGCCATTGTGGAGATAGGCGGGACGGTCGGTGATATCGAGTCCCAGCCATTTCTCGAAGCAGTCAGGCAGTTACGATTTGAATTGGGTTCAAAAAAAACATTGTTGATGCACTTGACCCTGGTTCCCTATATTGCAACGGCTGGTGAAACCAAGACCAAACCGACGCAACACTCGGTCAAGGAATTGCGCTCCATCGGTTTGCAACCTGATATTCTGATTATTCGCTCTGATCACGAAATTAGCCAGAGTGCACGTGACAAGATTGCACTCTTTACCAATGTTGAGCCGCGTGGAGTAATTCCACTGATAGATGCAGAGACCATTTACCAGATACCTTCCATGCTGAACGAACAGGGGCTGGACGACATCGTCCTTGAAAAACTGGACCTTGACTGCCGCGCCGCCGACTTGAGTGACTGGGACAAGGTGGTCGAGGCACAACTGAACCCCAAGTATCGGATTAAATTAAAAATGGTCGGTAAGTACATGGACCTTCGCGATGCATACAAATCACTGAACGAAGCGCTGGTGCATGCAGGTATTCACACTGAAACCCATGTGGATGTTGATTTCCTGGATTCTGTTGAAATCGAAGAAAACGGTGTTGGCATTCTGCAGGATGCGGATGCCATATTGGTTCCTGGTGGCTTTGGTGAAAGAGGGTTTGAAGGCATGATCGCAGCTGCCCGGTACGCCCGGGAAAACAAGATACCTTATCTGGGTATCTGTTACGGATTGCATGCCGCGATCATTGAATTTGCCCGCAATGTTGCCGGAATGGAGAATGCCAACAGCAGCGAGGTAAACCCTAATACGCGCTATCCGGTCATTGGTCTGATAACAGAGTGGATCAATAACAACGGTGATGTGGAAGTAAGGAACGAGGATTCGGACCTTGGCGGTACCATGAGAATGGGTGAACAGGAATGCCAGTTGGCCTGTGATTCCATCACCTACAAAATATATGGCCAGTCGTCCATCAGGGAACGGCATCGGCATCGTTATGAAGTGAATCCCAACTATATCGCCGAACTGGAAGCCAAGGGTTTACGTGTCGCCGGATGTTCCGTCGACAAGTCGCTGGTGGAGGTCATTGAGTTAAAGGATCATCCCTGGTTTGTTGCCAGCCAGTTCCATCCGGAATTCACGTCGACACCGAGAGAAGGTCATCCGCTGTTTAAGAGCTTTATCGAAGCAGCGCTAGTCTACAAAGGGTGACTCTTTTACAGCAGAAAGGTCTTATAATTGGTGCTTATTCTCTCCCCGGATGCATTGAATGAATCTTTGTGGATTTGAGGTTACCGATAGCTCACCCTTTTTTCTGATCGCGGGAACCTGTGTGATCGAATCGGAACAGTCCGCTCTCGATACCGCGGGTAGGCTAAAGGAAATCTGTGACGATCTGGATATTTCTTTTATCTACAAGTCTTCTTTTGATAAGGCCAACCGCTCTTCCCATAAAAGTTATCGCGGCCCTGGTATAAATGAAGGTCTGAAGATTCTGGACAAGGTCAAGTCGCAGATTGGAGTGCCTGTACTGACCGATGTTCATGAAGATACTCCACTCGATGAGGTCGCAGCGGTGGTCTCGGTGTTGCAGACGCCGGCATTCCTATGTCGCCAGACGAGCTTTATCCAGAATGTAGCAGCGACGAATTTGCCGATCAATATCAAGAAAGGCCAGTTCCTCGCGCCGTGGGATATGGTTCATGTTGTGGCGAAAGCGAAAGCTACCGGCAACGACAACATCATGGTATGTGAGCGCGGGGTTAGTTTTGGCTACAACAATCTGGTTTCTGATATGCGTTCCCTGGCCGTGCTGAAAGAAACAGGATGCCCGGTCGTGTTCGATGCGACCCACAGCGTGCAGTTGCCAGGCGGTCAGGGATCCAGTTCCGGGGGGCAAAGGGAAATGGTGCCTGTTCTCGCAAGGGCCGCAATCGGCGTGGGGGTGCATGGCCTGTTTATGGAGACCCACGTTAATCCTGATGAAGCCTTGAGTGACGGACCGAATTCCTGGCCACTGGGGGAAATGGCAGACTTGTTATCGGTGTTGAAGCGAATCGATCATATAGTCAAAGAAGAGTAGCGAAAGAATAGTGATGGAAATTACGGACATTCGGGCGCGGGAAATCCTCGATTCGAGAGGCAATCCCACCGTGGAAGCCGACGTTGAACTGGCATCAGGACATGTGGGGTCAGCCTGTGTGCCGTCCGGTGCGTCCACGGGTTCAAAAGAGGCAGTGGAATTAAGGGACGGGGATCCTGTTCGCTACCGGGGTAAAGGCGTACTGCGTGCGGTTGAAAATATCAATACGCGAATTCGTGAAAGACTGCTGGGTCGCGACGTTGAAGACCAGTCGACTCTCGATACCATCATGCTGGAGCTGGATGGAACTGAGAATAAGGAGGTGCTGGGGGCTAATGCCATTCTCGCCGTGTCGCTGGCATCTGCGGCAGCCACTGCAAAGATGAAAAAACTTGAACTGTATGAATATCTTGCAGAAGTGGATGGCAGCCCCGGTCGCTATAGCATGCCGGTGCCGATGATGAATATATTAAATGGCGGTATACATGCCGATAATAATGTGGACATCCAGGAATTCATGATTCTGCCGGTCGGTGCGCCGAACTTTGCCGAGGCATTGCGTTGCGGGTCGGAGATTTTCCATACCCTGAAAGAGGTATTGATGAAACAGGGGCTCAATACTGCCGTTGGAGACGAAGGTGGGTTTGCCCCGGATCTCTCCAGCAATGAGGCTGCGCTGACGGCCATCGTTGAGTCAATCGAAAAAGCCGGTTACGCCCCGGGTAAGGATGTTTATTTGGCTCTGGATTGTGCGGCGTCTGAATTTTACAAGGAGGGCCAATATTTTCTTGCTGGAGAGAATAGGCATTTTAGTTCAGAAGATTTCAGCGATTACCTTGCAGATCTTGTTGCGCGCTACCCGATACTTTCAATAGAGGATGGTTTGGATGAAAACGATTGGGATGGCTGGGTGTACCTGACCAAAAAACTGGGTGACCGGTGTCAATTGGTTGGAGATGACCTGTTTGTCACCAACCCCAAATATCTGAATCGGGGTGTGGAAGCAGGTGTCGCAAATTCCATCCTTGTGAAGTTAAACCAGATTGGCACGCTCTCAGAGACTCTAAATACAATCAATATGGCCAAAGACGCCGGTTACACAACTGTAATATCACATCGGTCAGGTGAAACAGAGGACACGACCATTGCTGACCTGGCAGTGGCGACTGCGGCCGGCCAGATTAAAACCGGTTCACTCAGCAGGTCAGACAGGGTGGCAAAATACAACCGACTGCTTAGAATTGAGGAGCATTCAGCGGCACTCTATAAAGGGCTGGCTGAATTTCAGCGTTGATCAGGGCCTCTCCAGATGAAATGGAATCGAATCATAGTTGCGATCTTTGTCCTCATGACAATCGGGCTGCAAGTGAGACTGTGGATCGGGGAAGGTAGCATTGCGCATGTGAGCGGTTTGCGTATGGAAGTGAACAGACAGACTGGCGAAAACGAACGCAAACAGGGACGAAACGAGTTGCTTAAGGCGGAAGTGATAGATTTACGCGATGGTCTTGAGGCTATTGAAGCGAAGGCTCGCAGCGAACTCGGGTTTATCAAAGAGGGTGAAATTTTCTTTCTCCTTCTTGAAGATTAAGAGCGTAAAGAACGATGGGCCGCGTCGACTCTCTGGACGGAATCTGTGTGGTTGTACCTGCTGCGGGTCTCGGCGCCAGGATGGGGGCTGGGATACCGAAACAATATATCGACCTTGTGGGTAAAACTATTCTGGAGCATACCCTCACCAGAATCCTGGGGTTACACCCCGACAGGTTGGTTCTTGTCGTGTCGCAGGAAGACAGCCTTTTCGAGTCTGTACCTGTTGTGGATCAATGTGAGATCGCTATCGGTGGCGTCACCCGCATTGATTCGGTGCTCAGTGGTCTAGTCAAACTTCAGATCGAGCCAGACGATTGGGTGATGGTGCATGATGCCGTTCGCCCGTGCGTGCGGACAGCAGACATCCTTTTACTTTGTAGTGAGGTCCGTGATCACAAGGTTGGAGGATTGTTGGCTATTCCAGTGACTGACACGGTGAAAAGAGCCGACAAAAATATGGTCCTAGACACGGTAGATCGATCCCGGTTATGGCTTGCGCAAACGCCGCAGATATTCCGTTACGGGATTCTTTTGCAGGCGTTACAGGCTGCGCCCATGGGGGTCACAGACGAATCATCCGCGGTGGAACGGCTGGGGCATCAGCCAGTGGTGGTCCAGGGACACAGTGATAACATCAAAGTGACGACTCAGGACGATCTGTCCATGGCTGCCTTTTATCTGTCCCGCGGTGAAGCTCAGTGAGAATTGGTCTGGGTTTTGATGTGCACCGGTTCTCTGATGAACCGGGTGAATTCGAGATAATGCTTGGCGGTGTGCCGATTCCTCATGATCGTTTCCTGCTGGCTCATTCTGACGGGGATGTGGTCATTCACGCTACGGTGGATGCCTTGTTAGGTGCGCTGGCCCTGGGAGACATTGGCAAACACTTCCCCGACAGCGATCCTGCATTTAGAAATGTGGACAGCCGGGAGCTATTGCGCTCTGCTTACGCGAAAATAATTGCTAAGGGCTACAGACTGGGAAATGTCGACGTTACGGTCATTGCCGAGGCGCCCAGGATAGCGAACCATGTGGATGACATGAGGCGAGTACTTTGTGCTGATATGGATGTAGAAATAGGGCAGGTCAGTGTCAAAGCGACCACCACAGAAAAAATGGGCTTCCTTGGCCGGAGAGAAGGGATAGCTGCACAGGCAGTTGTATTGCTGCTGGCCGTTGATTGATGAGAGCCGGCCGATGACATTCAATACTGATTTTTGTTATGCCTATGGCAAGCCCCTTGCTACAGGTGCCATTAGAAGTTGCCCGGAAGATTTCAAGGTATTTGAGATTCCGGATTTTGGACTGTGCGGGTCGGGTGAACATGTTTACCTGAAGATTCGCAAGACCAATGCCAACACGGGATGGGTCGCTGCGCAGTTGGCAGAATTTGCTGGAATTTCACACAAGGATATCGGGTTTGCGGGACGTAAGGATCGATATGCGATAACGGAACAGTGGTTTAGCTGTTACTTACCTGGCGAGCGGGACATCGAGTGGGAGGGTCTTGAGATAGAAGGTGTGGAGTTACTCGACGTGACGAGACATACGAAAAAACTACGCAAGGGGGATCTGACAGGCAATTTGTTTGAATTAACGCTGCGGCACATAGCAGATCGCCATGCTGTTGAAAAAAGTCTGAACCGGGTTCGTGATTCGGGGGTCCCTAATTATTTCGGGGAGCAGCGATTTGGCCGGGATAATGGTAATCTTGATTTTGCAGACGAATTACTTAAGGGGCGCCCGGCTGAGGGGTGCCCGGCTGAGGGGTGCCCGGCTGAGGGGTGCCCGGCTGAGGGGCGCCCGGCTGAGGGGTGCCCGGCTGAGGGGTGCCCGGCTGAGGGGTGTCGCGCCAT
>JACZXW010000146.1 GCA_022571415.1 Pseudomonadota bacterium | reverse complement strand
TTGACTTGGTCATCTCCATCGTAGTCACCCGGATTTCCTCGTTATTCGCCATTTTCAATCCCAGTGTGCTAGTGCGCATAGCAGTGGTCGCGCCCAGCGTCAAAATCAACAGAAACACGAGGGAAATCAGCAGTACGCTGCCTCTTTCGGCTTTACCTGCAGCGGTACTGATAGAACCAGGATAGTTAGTCATGAGCCCAATCTTGCCAGGTTTGCTGGATTTCGCAGTAACACGGTGGTGCTGAATACCCGCCTGAAAAATCCGTCATTCGCTGCGGCGATATTTACTGATCCCATTTTGTAGGTTTTGTCATTGATGTAGTTGGGAATCGGCTTAAGGCTTCTGAGCAATACGTGGATTCTGCAGGACACGCTATCGAATAGTTCTGCAGGAGTGGGAGAACCCGTGTAATAGTCAGCGATAAAATCATCATCGTCATCTACACCGAATTCGATTTGCAAATTCTCTACGCCCTCGATCAGGCATTCGGTGATCATATCGGGTGGCGAACTATTATCCAGAAAACCTCTGCACAATGAAGGAATACCATCGGCGGGGTTGAAGGAATAATTTCTGAGGAAATAAACCTGTGGCCGGTAGGACCAGTTGACTACGGTGCCGGTCATCGCCGGTGGCGTGCCCACCGCACCTCCCAGGAACATGGTCGCGGCAACCGCGTTGGTACGCATATAGATTTGGTTGGTTTGCAGGGAGGCGTCCGCCGTTTCCGAGTCGGCCACCCGCTTGATCGCAATGATGTCGGAACCGACCACGATATTGGCACTGGGCAGACATTCAAATGTTGCAGCCGTGGTGACAGTTGTCACATTATTCAGAAACTGGATAGCATCCAGTTCCATAGCCCAGGGATTGATCCCGTCTCCGCAGTCCTGATCGATAACCACGGAGGCATGATTAGTGGTGATTCCTACATCCAGAAACTTTCCCCAGTAACCGGACATGGCCATTTCCCGACTCAGGATGCGCACCAGGTAACGGCCATTTTCCAATACCCTGGCAATTTCCTCATCCTGCACCGCGCTGCGGTGATTCTGGACGAATACGATCACTACACCGGAAATCAGCATCAGACCCAGCCCCAGTGCAATGAGTAACTCCAGGATCGAAAAACCACGCTGTTGAATTGGAAGCGTCATGTCTGTTTAAGGAGAAATATAGGTGTCAAAAGTGAGGAGCCGGCGAAATTCTTCGTTGGCGCCGTATTTGCCATTACCCACGCCACAGGTATTAGCAGAGACATTGACCAGCTCGGTCAAGCCTCGCCAGACTATACTCACGGTATAGACCCCGGCACCGCCCGCTACCGGACCGGTTATACATCCTGTTGGCTCAGACAGACCGCCGGTTTCCGTGTTTACACCATCTATATCCCGGCTTTCGGAGGCACCATCCATTATGTCTTCCCATTGCCACATATCATATGCAGCTAACTGTAAGGGGTTGCACTTGGTGGCTGCCGTGCAGGTGGTAGCGGGCTGGTCAAGGCTCGCGTCGCCGATGGCGCTAGTGAGGTAGCGATCCAGCGAGACCGGATTGGCGCGCATTTTTTCGACGATATCCCGCGCCAGTATCGTCGCGCTGGTACGCTGTATGGAGGCGTAGTTCGACTTTTTCGCTACGGTCTGTAAGCCTGCGATGTTGAGGATCCCAATACTCAGTAGCAGCGTGGTTATCAACACTTCTATCATGCCGACACCCTGTTGCCGGTACCGGCCTTTGGTCTTGAGGGAATTGGAAGGAAGCATGGGCTTGGTCTCTCTCCTTAGCAAACGGACTCGGTTATACGCGGTCGGCCGGTGGCATTAATCACGATCGCATTGGCTACGTTGCCGTTGACACATATGTTGAATGAGCCGTTGCTACTTATGCCGCCAGAAGGCAGATAGCTAATGGAATTGGCATAGTTCGTCGCTGCCACCATGGTCTGTGCACTCATTCCGGTTGAGGTTTCCAGGATTTCTTCTCCTGCATCGCGCACCCCGTCGGCGTCGTCATCGACAAAGGCAATCCAGCCGGCCTGCCAGCCCTTGCTGTTGTCACAGAACGTAGGTGACACCGGATCGATCTTGCACAGGCTTACCATGCTATTGCGGCGCACCGATTCGCTTCTGGCCAGTAGCAGAGAAGTAAACAGGTTGACAGTGTCACTGTCTGCCCTACTCGCTTCCACGAAATTACTCATGGGAGGTACTGAGACAGAAGTCATTACCCCGACGATGCTCAGGGCAATGAGCGTTTCCACCATGGTCATTCCCGATTGACTGTTCTTCATAATAATCACCTTCATGTGGCTTTTTGATCGCCAAAGCTTTTAGCCGCGCCTTGACGATTGAAATGATGGATCAAATGTAAGTTCAACGTCTGTAGGAATTGTTTGGAGAGCAAGCGATCTCACATCGTTTTTGCGATTCGCGTCACAAATTTTTGGGTTTAAATGGGATTATGAGGTCCAAATTCACAAATTTGATCGCTCGATTCGGAAATTTGTTTTAGAGAAGTCGCTAAATTTGGCAGAATCTTCTTACGAATTTTAGAGGACACCTGCAATTTAGCAATCAAGGTCGGCACAAAAAAGACGCTCTAACGACGAAGAATTCCTGACCCCGGTGTGCAAACGAGAACAGTCCATAAATGGAAATATTTGATATTTTTGGCGTATGAACCGTGGCTCTCGACCTGGTCATTGCGCAACATTTGGCGACAATGATGAGTTGCCAAGTCGCTGGCGCTCCCTTACTGTGACTAAAAGACAACAGGACAATGCAGATGACAAAATCACGGAACCTGTTGGCTATGGCGAGTGCACTCGTCGTTGCTTTTATTACATTTAGCCATGCTGCTGACGATGATCTCACCGTTGCCGACCTCGAGCGGATGATGGTCGACTTATCCAACTGGGGCCGTTGGGGGGCGGATCATCAATTGGGCACATTAAATCTCATTACCGCGGAGAAACGTATACAGGCGGCGGGACTGGTAAAACTGGAGGTCTGGGAACAGCAGATTGGCATCCGGATCGGCTCGGGTGACGCCGTTTGGCTTAGAACCGGTCGTTGGGCGCCTGGGATTCAGGGCAAGGCTTTGCTGGTTTTCACGCTTCTGCCGTGGCATGGTTGAAACAACGAGACGTAGCCATCGTCGGCACCGATGCAGGCTTGGATGTTTCTCCATCGGGCATGGAGGATGAAGGATCACCACTTAAAGCGATTGCGACATCTTAGAGTTTGACCATAGTTATTAGAGACAAAAATACTTAATCGCTAAGTTGCAGGCGTCCCCTTAAGGGCGGTAAAACATTGACAGAGTCTGATACAGCACTGGAATTGATGGGTGTCCCGGGATCACCCTACACCCGCAAGATGCTGGCGCTGCTCAGATATCGTCGCATCCCCTATCGGCTGCTGCCCAGCAGTCGTCATTTGCTGGCGGCGGACAACGATCGATTCCGACCACGACCACAGCCAACGGTGGCGTTA
>JACZXW010000058.1 GCA_022571415.1 Pseudomonadota bacterium | reverse complement strand
GGGGATTTACGCTGGTGGAGGTCATGATTTCTCTTGCCATATTTGCAGTTGTCTCCGGGGCGCTGGTCCGTAATGCCTCCATGACGGTACATCAGACTTCACTGGTGCGAGATCGCACACTGGCGTGGTGGGTCGCAGAAAATTATCTGAGCGAAATGCGTTCACTGCCGCGAGAGGATGATAATTTTCCATCCGTCGGCAGCAGCCGTTTATCCGTGAGGATGGCACGAAGAGATTGGCGAATACTGGTGGAGGTTAACCAGACCGAGAATATCAATATGAGACGGATTAAAATCTCGGTTTACGAAGACAACGACATTGATGCACCCCTGATTACCCTCAGTAGTTTCATGGGCAAACATTGATAATGAACAAGCGCAATCATGAACACCATGGCTTCACTTTACTGGAAGTGTTAGTTGCCATGTCGATTTTTGCGGTAATTGGTCTCGGTGCGAATAAGATGTTGCGGACGATCATTGATACCCGCGAGATCACACAATCGAGTAATCAGGCAATTAATTCGCTGGTGCGGGTTTTTTCTATGATGGATCGTGACTTTTCGCAAATGGTGCCTCGCCAGGTACGCGATGAGTATGGCGAACCATTACAACCGCTGGTGGTTGGCACCGGTAAATATTATGTCGAATTTTCTCGTACGGGCTGGAGCAACCCGACGGGCAGACAACGCAGTATTTTGCAGCGAGTAGCCTATCAGGTAGATGATGGGCAACTCAGTCGACACTTCTGGTTAGTGCTCGACCGGGCTGAAGATTCTGAAGTCATCACCCAGAAATTGCTCACAGGTGTGGAAAACTTTCGCATCAGCCTTCTAAACGAGGAAGGTGAGGGGACTGATGTCTGGCCTGTTTTTGAGTCAGATTTGGTGATGCCGGTCGCAATTGAAGTTATTCTTGAAACCAAAATGCTGGGCGAGGTTCGCCGCGTATTTGTTCTTCCTTTACAGGCAAGATTAATTCGAACGGCGGGAAGTGAGGAAAATAGTGCGCTTGAAAATTCAGGGTAGGTCGGTTCTGATGCAGAGGCTGCATAACATTCAGCAAGGTGTGGCGCTCATCTCAATCCTGCTTGTGGTTGTGATCGCAACAGTGCTTGGCGTGGCGATGGTCCGTGATCAGAATATTACGATACAGCGTACCAGGAACTTTTTTAATCAGAGTCAGGCAAAGCAATATGCTCTTGGTGGTGAAGAGCTTTCGCGTCAGATATTGTGGGAAGATTTTGAACGGGGGGAAAACCGGGACACGCTGCAGGAAGCATGGGCGCAATCCGACTTTCTATTCGAATTTGAAGATGGAGAAGTGCAGATACAGATTGCGGACTTGCAGGGTCGCCTCAACGTAAACGGACTCCGGATGGAAGGTCCTGGCAGTCGGCAGGCCAGGATGCGCTTTACCAACCTATTTGCGCAACTTGGCATTGACCAGGTCTATGTAGACCGTATCGCCGATTGGATTGATGCCGATATCAATGTCAGGCAATTGGGCGCAGAAGACTTCGAGTATCTCGCGCTGGAAATACCCTATAGAACCAGCGGTCAGATGATTGTTGATGTTAGTGAATTGCGATTGCTGCTGGATCTGGACCGGGACACTTATGAACGATTGCTGCCCTATGTCGCAGCACTACCCGACGAGACATTAACATTGAACATTAACACCGCACCAGCGATAGTATTGCAGTCAATATCCGGTGGATTGGGTATTGATGCTGCGGAAGGTCTAGTCAGAGCGAGGGATGATCAGCTGGGATTTCAGTCCGTTACGGAATTTCTCCAGTCTCCTGATGTCGCGGGATTGGGAATATCCGGGGAGGGTCTTGGTGTACAATCCGCCTTTTTTGAGATTCGGGTAAGAGCCAGGTATCGGCAACGATTCGCTTACCTGACCAGTATTGTCCAGCGGGATACGATTGATGGCAGCATGAGAGTGATATACAGAAACTCCGGTGTGAAAATAAGCCCGGTCGTCGATAATTCGGGTGTCGAGTCAGAGGTTGGACCGGTGGGGGAAAGCGGTGTCTGAGAACCTGACCGTGAGATTGCAGGGTCGGCATGTTGACTGGCTCTTGCTGGATGAGGTTTCAGGAATCGTCAGGCTAAGAGGCAAGGCTGAATTCGAAGAATTTGCAGCTCTGATAAAGGATATAAGTTGGACGGGTGAAACTCGGGTGCTTATAGGCGGTGAAGACGTGCTGCTTACCAGCGCGAAAATACCGAGTCGCCAGCAGCGGCAAATCATTCAAGCCGTCCCTTATGCGATTGAAGAGGAATTGGCCAGTAACGTTGATGATTGTCATTTTGCCCTGGGTAAACGTGATAGTAATGGTGAGTTGGAAGTGGCTGTTATCAGTCGAGCCACGATGCGATCCGTCCTGGCAGAGTTGAATGCAGCAGGTTTGCAGCCTGCTTTTATGAGCGTTGACCTGCTGATGATTCCTCGGGGAGAAGGCACGAATATCCTGATCGATGGTGAACGCGCGCATTTGCTGACGGCTGATAATCGAGGCTTCACCACCAGCATCAGTCAACTGGCGCTGATGGTTTCCCTCCTGCATGAAAATGATCGCCATCAGTTGCATGTTCACTTTCATCCCGATGCAGGGGAAGATGTTGAGTTATGCCTGTCCCAGATTGAAGCATCAGAATCTGTAAACCTGCAGCAGCATGAACTCGACTACCATCCCTTTGAATTCATGTGCCGTGATTTCAACAGGAACAATATCAACCTGTTGCAGGGTGAATTCAAAGTGGAAGAGACTAAGAGTGCCAGTCGTAATGGTTGGCGAGCTGCAGCGATCCTCGCCGGCTGTGCATTCTTGGCGCATATCCTGCTCACTCTCGGCCAAGGTATGTATCTGCAGATGCGAGCATCCGCTTATGCAGATGAAGCAACAACGCTCTATAAGGAAGTATTTCCTGATGATCGCAATGTGCGTGATATGCGCAGACGTTGGCGGGGTCATCTCGGCGGCACCTCGGCAGATACAGGGCTGTTTCTACCTTTGTTTGAAGAAACCGCAACAGTAATTTCTGGCTCCAGTCTTGTGCTGCAAAATTTTAACTACAACGAAAGTCGTGGCGACCTGATCCTGCAGCTTATTGCCCCGCGAAGTGAGCAATTGGTTTTATTCGTGGAGAGACTTATTCAGGCGGGCTTGCAGGCTGAAATCGGAACGATATCCCAGGATGAAAACTCGGTTCGCGGCAGTATTAAAGTCAAATTGCCTGGAGGTGGATAACGGTGGCATTGATTCCGGTAATTGACAAGTTAAGGGGGCGTTATCGTCAGCTGGAGAAGAGGGAACGGTCAGCTCTTAACTCTCTTGCATCCTTCTTCGTATTTCTGTTCCTCTACTTTCTTATATGGAATCCTGTCAATCGATATCATGAAAACAGTGAAGTAGAGCGAGATCGTCAGCTTAATCTGATTCAGTTTATGCGCGCCAGTGAAAAAGAGGCACGTGCATCGAACAGGGAAGGAAATCGCGTACACACTGGTCAATCCCTTTTGACGGTAGTATCCCGGGCCGCTCAGCAGATGGGAATAAAACCCAATCGGCTTCAACCTGAAGGGTCAGATGCGGTTAGTGTCTGGTTTAATGGTGTTGCCTTTGATGATCTGATGCGCTTGTTAAAACAAATCCACGCGCGACAAGGCATTGGGGTGCAGCAGATCTCTATCGACAGGGAAGAGCAGCCGGGTATGGTGAGAGCGCGGATTGTATTGCGTTCCTAACGAGACTGACAAGTTTGAGAATCCATGTATAAATACCTCAGCGCCATCATTTTGATTGCGTTGCCGACAGCGATATTGGCAGCGGAACTCGCCGAGATATCAAACTACCGAAGCTATAACGAAACCTTTGCCAGTTCAGGGCAACCTACCGCGTTGCAGCTGGAGTTAGTGGCGAAATCGGGCTTTGACCGGGTTATCTATCTCGCTTTTACAGACAACGAAACCGCCGTTGAGTTCGAGGACCGTATTGTCAAGAAGCTTGGCATGGAATATGTCCACATACCGATCATTTTCCATCAGCCAACGCTGGCAGATTTCCACTTGTTCAGCGCTGTGATGCGGCAATCGCCGGATGCGAAGACCTTGCTTCATTGCCAGATCAATCTGCGGGCCTCGACGTTTAGCTTTTTACATCGTGTAATTAATTTGGATGTTCCGATGCTTGAGGCCAAAGAAGATCTTGACAGTGTCTGGGAGCCGGACGAAGTCTGGTTTCGTTTTATTCAAACTGTACTTGGTCACCATGACATGGGTCACGATTGCGACGGGTGCGATTGGGGCTCCAACGAGTTTATAGAGTAGCGGAGAAACTGGAGCAGGGTTATTTAAAGTTCTCGCGGCAGGTCGGCTGCTGCGACGGTTTCTACTAAGGCTGGCGTTTTTCCGTATCTCCGTCTCCCCACA
Source organism: Pseudomonadota bacterium (assembly GCA_022571415.1). Taxonomy (GTDB): domain Bacteria; phylum Pseudomonadota; class Gammaproteobacteria; order Pseudomonadales; family Azotimanducaceae. Next base: position 11,633 of record JACZXW010000058.1, on the reverse strand, counting down.
GACCTGCGCAGGTGCAGAAGGCATTGCCTCGTCGATTCAGTATAATCTTGGCGACCTACTTTCGTAGATAATGGGGGGTGAATTTCATATAACTCCGCTTATTTTGACCGGACAAAATTGTACCTGCATCTGAGAATTGGCTCAGTGGCAGACGTTTTCTGCCAATAGAAACCTTAAGGGTGGGGCCGGTATGGTATAAACCATTTTACGGATTAAGCGTCTAATCACTAGATTGGTAACTGGATACCCTATGAGATACGTCAACGCTGTTCATTCCACATTGATTGTTTGTGCGGGCATGTCCTTTGCGCTTGTTGCATCTGCTGGTGAGGGTGTGGACAAAACGTTACCTGCAGCGGCAAATGGTTACGTAAAAATCGTGATTACAAGAGGCGAGGTGGATATAACCGGCTGGGACCGTGATGAGGTTCACATTGAGGGCGAGCTTGATGACCTAGCAGAAGGGCTGGTTTTTGTAGTGGAAGGTGATCGGACCCGGATCGAGGTGAAATTACCCCGACGGAATGTCAACTGGGGTGATGGGTCTGATCTGGATATTCGCGTACCAATGAATTCCAAAATCGATTTTGACGGTGTTTCAACGGATACAACAATCGGGATGGTATCAGGAGGCGTGCGCGTCCGGACTGTCAGTGGCGACATCACTGCTAGTGAAATACAGAATCAGGTACGCATCAACACGGTAAGCGGGAATATTGACGTATCGGCCTCCTCGGGTGATACACATATTTCGACTGTCAGTGGTGAAATTCACCTGGATATGAGTAGTTCAAGGATAGTGTTGAATTCCGTGTCAGGCGAGATAGAAGCGCGATTCGAGGAGTTCACCCGGTTACGTGCCAATGTAGTGAGCGGCGACATAGAAGTCAGCGGCAAGCTCGCCGGCGAAGGTGAGATTGAAATGGCGAGCGTCAGCGGTGAGATATCACTTGAACTCGAGGGACCTGTTAATGCGCACTTGAGCGCGGAGGTTGGACCGGGTGGGGACATAGATAATTCTCTGACTGACGATGAACCAGTGAACATATTTCCTGGCCGAAAGAAACTTGAAGTGCAGTTCGGAGATGGGTCGGGGCAAATTAACTTACGTACGGTCACGGGAGATATTCGTATCGATGACTGAAATTGACTAAAATAACCATCAACCAGTGGCCAGGTGAGGATCAATGCAAGCCAACAATTGGTTGCGAGAGCTATTTGAAGAATTAAAACGTCGACGCGTCATCCGCGTTGCGACTCTGTACATTATCGCGTTTTGGCCCATCATTCAGATCGTTGATATTCTGTCACCGACCTTGGGTCTTCCTGATTCAATCATACGTTACCTCGTTTTTGCATTTATTGGTGGCTTTCCAGTCATGCTGATTCTTGCATGGGTGTTTGATATCGACAGGGACGGCGTCCATGTAACGTCCAGAGAGGTTAGGCCAGGCCAGGAACCAGCGCTGATCGGTGGCAACAAGGAACTGTTGATCGTCGGTGTACTGTTGCTGTTGGTGATTGGGCTGTTTGTCGTGCAGTGGCGGATGGATGAGGAAACCGTCGAGATTGCAGTGGATCCCGAACCCAATATCCGTTCGATCGCCGTGCTTCCATTTGACAGTTATAGCGAGGACAAAAAGGATCAGTTGTTTGCGGATGGGTTAACAGAGGAATTGATCACAGTACTCTCAAGAGTAAAAGAATTAAGAGTAGTAGCACGAACTTCATCTTTCGCCTATCGGGGTGTCAGCAAGAATGTGATAGAAATTGGGAAGGAACTGGATGTTTCACTCATACTTGAGGGTAGTGTCCGGCGCAATGACATCAACGATATCATTCGGGTGACGGCCCAGTTGATTGAGACTGTCCGGGGAAGTCACCTCTGGACGCAGACCTATGACCGGGAGTACACCGATATATTCAAGATCCAGGATGACATTGCTGCTTCAGTTGTCGATAAACTGGAAATCACTTTGCTGGGCAAGGACCGTGAAAAGATACAGTCCAGAAGTTCGGCCAGTCCGGAAGCGATGGTTGCCAATAGTATGGGACGAGCAGAACTCGCCCGCAGGACCGAAGTTTCATTGAAGGATGGCATACGCTTTTTCAAGTTGGCGATCAGAGATGATCCCAATTATGCCGCTGCCTACGCCGGACTCGCAGAAACTTATGCATTACAGGTTAGTTATGATTATGAACCGGCAGAGGAGGTCCTGCCCCTTGCGCAGGAAGCAGTGGACCGGGCGCTTGCCATTAGGCCGGATTCAGGAATCAGCCACGCCGTACAGGGGCTGATACATATGCAGACAAACCGGGATGAGCAAGCCATTGAAGCCCTGGAAAAGGCAATGAGACTCAATCCCAGTAATGCTATGGCCGTCATGTGGTATGCCCTGTTGATGAAAAACCAGGCCGACCGATTGGTCTGGTACGAAAAAGCCTATGAGCTGGACCCAAGATCTCCGGTAGTCGGATATAACGTTGCGAACATTATGTTGGACCAGGGACGCGAAGCTGAAGCAATGGTGGTATTTGCACAAATAGTTGAGGCAGATCCATTTTATCCTCGTGCTTATGTTCTTGCGGCAAGGGTCAATGAGCAGCGGGGCAGGTTGGATGAGGCACTCAACCAATATAGAACGGCCTATGACCTGCAGCCTGAAATTGAGTATTCGGCGTCGATCGCGCAACTGTATATTGACCTGGGTGATTTTGAATCCTCCCAGGAGTGGATTACCAGGGTAAGTAATAAACTTCCGGAACAGTATCGTTATCGGTTGGATTGGCTGCAGATTCAATTCTATATGGCCAGTGACAATATGAGAGAAGCGGAACCTTTACTCCTTAACAAGGTCAAGCTTGCGGATAAAAATGGGGCATCACGCAACACTTATCTGGATGCAGCCTGGGCTGCTTATTTGCTTGATGACATCCGTGGCATCATCAGGGCTTATGGAAAGGCACAGGTGTTGGAAACACACAGTGAACATATGATCAACTTAGATGAAGGTTTTTATCTGGAAGCCGGGTTGGCTGCTGCCTATGCATACAAGGCTGATGGTGAACATGAACGAAAACGCCAGGTCATCGCGAAAATCAAGGCAAGGTTTGATGAGGTTTCGGTGCCGGGGAAAAAGGTCGACCCTGAAATCTGGTACGAAAAAGCTTTGCTCGCAACCATTGAAGGCAACAATCAGATGGCGCTTATTCACTTGCAGCGGGCGGTTGATGAAGGATGGCGGCAGCACTGGCGAGCTCGTGTCGAACCAATTTTCAAGGAATTGATCAATGAAACAAGCTTCCGGTCGATGATGGCCGGATTGGAAACGCGAATGTCCATCATGCGCGAACAATTGACCTTGGCGGCGGCATTCGATAGTGACTGGCCCATTTAGACACCAAACCTGAGACGGGGTAGGGTCATACTCTGGTAGGTCTTCCGGTTCCGCTTCGGTTTCACAAACAACAAAGGAGTACACCATGTTGAAGGACAAGGTGGTTTTGATTACCGGCGCTGCCCGTGGAATTGGTGCAGGTATCGCACGCTGTTTTATCGATACGGGTGCCAGCGTGGTGATCACGGATCTGGATGCGGAACTGGTCAATACGGCTGCTGGTGAGCTCGGTGCAGACGTCATGGGACTGGTTGCGGATGCGGCCAGTCAGGAGGCCATGGGAGAAGCGACAGCTAAAGTTATCGATCGATTCTCCAGGCTGGATATTCTGGTAAACAACGCGGGAATTGGTGGGCCCAAAATTAAATTTGAGGAGATTTCATCATCAGATTCCGCCTTCATGGGCATGAGCGATGAAGTGTGGGACCAGCAACTCATGTTCAACCTTAGAACCGCTTTTTCTTCGTCTCATGCAGCGATACCCCATCTGCCGGAAGGCGGTAGCATTATCAACATCGCTTCGATTGCCGCATTGGGTCCGACCGCCACACTGCCGGCATACGGGGCGGCGAAAGCAGGCGTTGTGCATCTGACTAAAACCCTGGCCATAGAACTTGCACCCCGGCGAATTCGAGTCAACTGTATTTGCCCTGGATTGTTATGGACCCGGGCCTGGGAACTGTTGACCACCCAGATGAAAGCCAGTCAGCCGGAGTTTGCCAACATGACCAACCGGCAGGTGTTTGACTCAATTGTGGAAAGAATGACGCCGTTAGGAGGAGAACAGACCCCTGAGGATATCGGCAATCTCGCCGTTTTCTATGCGTCAGACGGAGCCAGGATGATTACCGGCCAGGTTGTCGCTGTTGATGGTGGCATTTCCGTACAGTGACGGAATTCGCACCAGGTTTTACCCGGAAATTTTCCTCAGAATATTCCCAGACGGCAGGTGGCCTGCGCGTCAGGGGTTAATTTTGTACAGGATACGACTGGTTTCACCAGTGACATAGATAGTTCCGTCTGTATCAAGACTGACACCGTTGAAGATCATGGAAGGTGGCTGCAGATCGGATGCAGCTTTGCTGCCGGACGGAATAGTGGCCAACACTCGTTTTTCACCACGCCTGTTAATGGCGATAATATTTCCTTTTGCAGCTTCCAGCAGGATAAATCCGCTGTCATTTACGGCTATTCCCTCAGGCGCGTCGAGACCTTCAACAACCAGTTCGGGTTGCTCCAGCAATTCATGATGAGAGCCGATTTTGTAAACGCGTCCGCTTTCACGATCTGTTAGATAAAGAGAATCATTATGTACGGCTAAACCTGTGGGTGAATCGAAAGCGAAATGTTCTGTGACGCCCGATTCGTCAAGCGAAATGACACGATGCTTGCCATGCTCTGTGGCGATGAGTTTACCGGCATAACGAACCGCGGCGACCGGTGCTGCCAGATTAGGGTAGCGCTCAAGCACTTTCCCCGCTTTTGGGTCCCACACCCGGACATCATTGTCGACCCATGAGACTAGAATCAGGTTGTTGCCATCGGCGGCCAGATTAATGGCGCCCCCCATGACGCCTACGCCGATGACATTTCTCTGCACCAACTCCTCTGCACCCGTTGCTTTGCTGTAGAAACGAATCGAGTGTAAATCGGCAACGACAATCTGATCCCCGAGGATAGTCAGTCCGCCAGGGTGGGCCATTCCGGAAGGCAGAAGTTCGGTTACTGATCCGTCTACTTCGACCCGTTTTATGAAGCCATCGGTAAAGCTGGACACGAATAGTCTGTCATTTTTATCGAACGCAAAATTATCAAGACCCGGTGTCAGGCGTGCAATCACAGATCTTTTTCCGCCACTGATGTTGATAATTTCACCGGTGCTGGTGTCCAGAACATGAAGTTCTCCCTTGCTGTTAAATTTCACCGCCGCAGGGGTCGTGAATCCTGTGGCTTCGACGCGCATGGTGTTGTCATCTACATCAAAACTGACAATTTCCCCGGTGAACCATCGTGGTCCATAGAGCCGATCATCCGGACCCCAGTCCATACCATTTAGACCACAACCCGGACCCAGGTCATCTGCGATCAGGCGGGCAGGTTGCTTGCCATCCGGGTCAACTTCATAAAGGTTCGTGCCGAAAAAGCATTGGGAAACGAACAAACGACCATCGTCTGAAAAGGTTATCGGGTTAACACCTGGCGTCAGTTGTGCGGCAACAACCCTGTCACCACTTGCAGTGAAGCCCGCCACTTCGCCTGTAAGGATCGAGGTCCAATAGAAGGCACCATCCGGCATGAAAGCGATGTCATCGGGCCCGATGACACCCTGGTCGGCGCCCAATTGCCTGATGATCTCGCCTGTTTCCGGATTGATTACCGTGATATTGGAGCCCAGGACAGAAGCGATGTAGAGGAGATTATCAGGCGAAAAATGGATGCCGTTGGCACCGGCGATGTCAGCGCCAGTGGCAAGAACGCTAAGCACAGGTACGTCAGGTTCTGTTGTCTTTATTTCGGACTGCAGCCGGGAATCCTGTCGGTCGCAGGCAGCTGCCAGTAGCGTGATGGTGATAATCGTGACGATGCGAATGGTCATACGTATTTCTCTGGGTTAGGGTTAACGTTACTGGAAGAATCTGCAGCCTCTCACATTGAACGAGAATTTGCGTAGCAAGCGCAAGATGGTGATGATGAATCCTTAGAATATAATAAAAAGGAACGTAGATGGAAACCTTCCACGCGGTTGCACAAACGATTAACGCGTTTCTGTGGCACGACTATGTTTTGTATGCGGTACTCGCGACCGGGGTACTGTTTACCGTCTGGAGTGTTTCCGGACAGTACAGGGCATTGACCCATGGTACGGCGGTGACCCTTGGCCATTATGATGACCCTCGTGACCCGGGTGCAATAAACCACTTTCAGGCCTTGTCGACAGCGCTTTCAGGGACCGTTGGCCTGGGGAATATTGGCGGCGTCGCGATCGCGATAGCACTGGGGGGTCCGGGGGCATTGTTTTGGATGTGGGTCGTGGGACTGCTGGGTATGGTAGTCAAGGTTATTGAGGTCACCCTGTCCATGTTATATCGCAACGTTGAAGACCCGGATAATCCGCACGGCGGTCCCATGTGGGTGGCCAGGAGAGCGTTTGCTGAATGGGGTCCTGGCTGGGGGAAATTTGGCGTTTTCGTAGGTGGAATTTATTGCGTTGCCTTGCTGGTGGGTACGTTCGCCGGTGGCAATATGTTCCAGGCCTGGAACGTGGCAGACCTGTCTGCCGGTTATTTTGGCTGGCCCAGGCCTGTGGTGGGCGCTGTCCTCGCCATCGCGGTCGGTTCAGTCCTGATAGGTGGAATCAAGCGTATCGGGAATGTGACCAGCGTCATCGTGCCACTAATGTGCCTGGCCTACGTCATCGCAGGGTTGTATGTGGTCATTCTAAATATCGATCAGGTTCCGTCAATCATTGCCAATGTATTTCACAGTGCCTTCAATCCGACTGAAGCCACTGGCGCTTTTGTTGGTGGCAGCGTTGGCGCGGCCATGCTCTGGGGGATGAAGCGAGCACTTTATTCATCTGAAGTCGGGCAGGGAACTTCCGCAATCGCACATTGTGCGGTTAAAACCGGTGAACCAGTGCGTGAAGGACTGGTCGCCGGTCTGGAACCGTTTATCGATACCCTGGTTGTTTGTACGATAACGGCATTGGTCCTCTTGTCATCGGGAGTATGGAATCGCGGACCTGATGTATTTTTTGACCAGACTCCCGTCATTAGCAAAATGACTGATTCAACATGGAGCGCTGAACCACAGCCTATGCCGGTTCGCAGCGGCGAACCGTGGCAGGATGGCACCACTGTTTTCATGATCTGGCATGATGGACATGGCGGAGAAAGCGAGCGTTGGTATGGGCTGATAGAGGCTCGTTCTGATGGGCTTTATCTGGTTCTGGATCGACTGGTATCGGAAACCCGCCCGGTGTTTCGAGATGCAGGTGCGTTCCAGAGTTATGCTGGCGCGGGCCTGACCGCATTGGCATTTAGTCAGACCCATGATTGGCTTGGAAAATGGTTGGTGACAATGGCAGTGTGGATGTTTGCCTTGTCGACCATAATTTCTCAGGGATATTATGGTGAGCAGGGGATAGTTTATCTGTTTGGTCAGCGAGCGGTGCTGGCGTATAAACTGCTGTACTGCTTTGCAACGTTTGTTGCGACACTTGGGTTTATGCGCACGGACCGCGAGTTGGACGCAATCACCACCACTGGGACCGGCCTGGTGCTGTTGGCAAGTTTACCCATCACCGTCATATTCGGACATAAAGCGATAGCGGCCTATCGAATCTACGTGGCGAAATTAAAAGCCGGTGAGTTTGACACCGATTACCACAAGGCGCGGCTGGTTGATGTCATCAGCGGCAGGGAAACGAGAACTCCCGGTGATTAGGTAAAGCTGTCTTCACTATTCGATTGCAGATCTGGTGATGTTGCGTAAGGCATTGGACACCTTCTCCAGCAGCGCGTCACAGCCTTCGATGCCATGGCGGTGTTTTAAATAGGCAGGATCGTTATAGGACAGCCATACTCTGCCCTCACTATCGCGAATGGCCAGTACTTTCTGCGGCAGGTCAATGGCTACCGATTGCTGACATTCCATCAGAGGACTGCCCACCTTGGGGTTGCCAAAAATAAGTAGCTGTGTATCGCGCAGATCAACGCCTGCTTTTTTCGCCGCGGCGCCGTGGTTGATCCTGTTGAGGATGCTGAATCCTTTTCCAGTCAGGATAATTTCCAGTTTATCTATCGTTTCAGCAACAGAATGCCTACTTTCCATGCGCACGACACCTTCTGCCGCGAGGCTGTTGTGTGATAATGCCAGGAACAAGATTGACGTGACCACTTTTGCTTTCATATCCGAAATCCTGTTTTATTTATTTCGCTCTATTGAAGTTGACCGCGAATAAGTCTAACAATTTTCATCCCGGTGGTTATCATTTGAAAACAATCTGTTTCGATACGGGCTATCGTTAATTTAAAAAAGAGGTTAGCCAGATGCAGGTAAGATTGTTGTCCGCTCCGCTTGGTGCGATCGTGGAAGGGCTGGACGTAAAGAAAGTGGACAGGGCCATGTGGCAGGAATTGAACGAGCTTTTCTGTCGGCATAAGGTGCTTGTGTTTCCGTCCCAGGTTTTGTCTCCTGAGGAGCAGATCAGCTTTGCCCGCAACTGGGGTGAACTACTACGACACCCTTATGCCGGATTAGAGGGGTGATCCGGACATTATCGAATTAACAAACAGGGGCAAAAAGAAGAACGTCAATCAACATTGGCATTCAGATATGTCCTATGATCATACCCCGCCGATGCTCACCATGCTCTATGCCCTGGAAACGCCGTCCATCGGTGGCGATACCGCATTTTCGAATCAAATTCTTGCCTACCAGGGCCTGTCGGATGGACTAAAAAAAGTAATCGATCAGTTGCACGCCATCCACAGTGCTGTCGGGTTGGCCGAAATCTACAGACAGGAAGCAGCAAAGGCGCCTAGAGCGGAACACCCAGTTGCCAGGGTCCATGATGGCACCGGAGAAAAGGCACTTTATGTTTGCCGCGCTTTTACCCAACGTTTTGTAGACTGGTCAAAACAGGAAAGTGAACCGTTGCTTCAATATCTGTTCCAACATTCTATCCGTCCCGAATTTCAAGCGCGGCACGAGTGGCGCAAAGGTGACCTCGTGATGTGGGACAATCGTGCCTTGCTGCATTTCGCTTTCCATGACCATGGAGATGAGGCAAGGGTGATTCATCGGCTTCAGGTAAAAGGTCCGGTTCCAATGTAGTATGAATAGGGTGTCGCTGCTGGCGATAGTCAAAGTTTCGACACGATTGATGCAACTCGAAATATAATCACCACGAAGGGAGGCCAGCATGACAGAGCGAGTGGCATTAATTACCGGTGCGGGCAGTGGCATTGGTCGAGCCGTGAGTATTGCATTGGCGAGCATGCCGGTGACTGTCGTCATCACCGATATTGCTGCCGACGGGCTGGAAACTACAGCAAAGTTAGTAGGTCAATCTGGCGGTAATTGCCACTCTCATATCATGGATGTAACGAAACGCGAATCGGTGCTGGAGGTCTGCGTAAAAACTGGCGAGACCGCCGGTAACATTGATATTCTTGTCAACTGCGCCGGCTGGGATGCGCTTATGCCTTTCATTGAGACTGATGAGGTTTTCTGGGACAAGATCATCGATCTCAATTTCAAAGGGATACTGCGAACCACTCAGGCTGTTTTACCTGGCATGATGTCGCAAAACTGGGGGAGAATTATCAATATCAGTTCGGACGCAGGCCGGGTAGGGTCATTGATGGAAGCCGTCTACTCTGGTGCAAAGGGCGGCATTATCGCGTTCACTAAAACCATCGCGAGGGAAGTCGCGCGCAACGGAATTACGGCGAATACCATATGTCCGGGTCCGACCGAAACTGCCTTGCTGGATGAGATTATTGATGCCGGTGACGATGGTGAGCGCGTTATCAGTTCAATGACGAGAAGTGTACCCATGAAACGATTGGGGAAACCTGAAGATGTGGCCGCGGCGGTCAGATTTCTGGTTTCCGAGGGTGCTTCCTATATCACCGGTCAGACCTTGTCGGTTTCCGGCGGGTTAACAATGGCATAAAGAGGTAATTCATGGCGGACGATTGGTTTCAAAAATACAAGGGACTAAAGTTTGAGAGAAAAGAGCACGGTATTCTGTTGATGACAATTAACAGGCCGGAGGTGCTCAATGCGACCGACGCGCAGTTGCATAATGGACTGTCGCGAGTGTGGCTGGATATTGATGCGGACCCTGATACCCGGGTGGTAGTGGTGACCGGGGCGGGCAGGGCGTTTTCGGCCGGGGGCGATCTTGAATGGATCAGCTCAATGGTGCAGAACTATGAAGGCATGAGGCATGCGTTTAAGGAAGCCGGGGACATTGTTTATCGAATGACCCAGTGTTCGAAAATCATTATTTCCGCGATCAATGGCGTCGCAGTGGGTGCCGGACTTGCGGTGGCACTGATGGCAGACATCAGCATCATGGCAGAGGAAGCGCGCATTACCGACGGCCATGTTCGTATGGGTGTCACCGCGGGTGATCACGCGAATATTATCTGGCCTCTGCTCTGCGGTCTCGCCAAGGCGAAATACTATCTTTTAACCGCGGAGTTTATCGACGGCAAAACCGCAGACCAGATCGGACTCGTCAGCAAATCGGTACCGAGGAAAGAATTGATGGCTGAGGCTATGCGGGTTGCGACCATCATTGCCAAAGGGCCAGTCGATGCCACTGCCTGGACCAAACGGGCGATGAACCTTTGGCTGAACCAGGCGGCCCCCGCGTTCGACGCAAGTCTGGCATTTGAGATGTTGAACTTCATGGGTCCTGATGCAGCAGAGGGGGTGAGCGCGCTGAAGGAAAAGCGAGATCCAGACTTCAAGCATTCATAGGGCTTGCAAGATTAAAAGGCAGATCGAGGTTCGGTTTCAGGAACTTATGGCGCCCGTATAGCTCATGATTTTGGGATCAAGAGCTGGGGGGATCATTTCAACTTCCGCCTAGCAGGTAGATATCTTTGGCCATCATTTTCCGGTCGCCTGACATTCAGGGTAACGATTGTCCGTCATCAATAGAAGTTCCATGCTGGCGGCAGCTAAGAGTTTTTGATAGCGTAATCGTTGTTCTATGACGATGAGTTGAGGAAAGCATGGATCTTGAAGAGTTTCGGCTCGAGACCCGGGCCTGGTTGGAAGCTAATTGCCCGCCAGGAGCTCGGGGACCCGGTGAAATATCCAATGGCAGCAGCAAGATCGAAATAAAAGATCCGGATACGCGACTGTGGCTGCAGCGTATGGTGGGAAAAGGCTGGACCGTTCCGAGTTGGCCGAAGGAGTATGGTGGGGGCGATCTGAGCACGGCTGAATATGTTGTTCTGCTGGAAGAGATGGGTGCGATCAGGGCGCGCCCGGCGTTATCGAGTTTTGGTACCAGTATGATCGGGCCGACCTTGCTGGAATCTGGCACCGAGGAACAGAAGCTGCGGCATCTACCGAGAATCGCGAGAGCAGAGGTCGAATGGTGCCAGGGATATAGCGAGCCTGGTGCGGGTTCTGATCTGGCCAGCCTGCAGACCCACGCTGAACTCGATGGTGACCACTATGTCATCAATGGATCAAAAACATGGACAT
>JACZXW010000145.1 GCA_022571415.1 Pseudomonadota bacterium | reverse complement strand
ACCAGATATGCCAATAGCTGTCTGCCATTGCCAAATACCCAGCGAAAACTTCCGGACATGGTGCCAGCTTTCGGCGCAATCCAGACTTCCTCATACGCTTTGTCATCGCTGAACCAATGGCCGCTAAGCCACGCCAGACCCTTAAGTTCAACGGCGCTGCAGGGACTACTTAACAATAACGCCAGCGTCAGGTTCACCATTGATCTTTGCATCTGCCTTTCCCCTGAATCCTATTCTCGAATGACCCGCGCGCGCATGATCGGGTCGGAATCAACATCTCTTCTATATTGTTCAAACTTTAACTTCAGTTCGGCAACCTTGTCCGGCAACAGAGTTAATTTATTGTGCACCTCATAAAAGTCGTCAGCCAGGTTATACAGATGTCTGGGCGTACCCAGGCCATCAAGGATTAACTTCCAGTCTCCATCACGGATGGCATATTCCATGCCGTCTGGCGTCGGCAGTGACCAGTACATTGGTTTAGCGCGATGGTGCGTTCCCCCGGTGATCAATGGCAGCAGCGACATCCCGTCAATCGGTCTGTCATCCGGCATGACAGCGCCTGTAATTGCCGCAATCGTGGGCATGAGATCCAGCACAGATGCAGGCGTATCCAATACTGTTCCCGTTGAAACAATACCGGGAAACCGGATAATGCCAGGCACCCTGATCCCGCCTTCAAACAGGAAGCGTTTCATCCCTCTCAAGCCGCCCGTTTCTCCCGCCATGGCAAGCTCCCAGGGCTCCCTGGCTTCCACTGTCACCGGGCCATTGTCACTGCTGAAGATAATCAGGGTCTTGTCCAGCCACTGTTTTTGCTCCAACAACGCCAGCACGCGGCCAATCTGGGCATCCAGATAAGTGATATTCGCGTAGTACTCTCCTTTGCCCCGGTAGGGACGATTAGCCCAGTCAAAATAGTACAGAAGCGGATCGCTCCTTGATTCAGGTGTCAGGAAACTATCGTACATCTGCAGGTATTCCACCGGTGACGCGATGGGCGTATGTACCTCACTGTAGGTCAGGAGCAGAAAAAAGGGTTCATCATCTTTTGCGAGCCAGCGGATCGCTTCATCAGATACCAGTTCCGCACTAAATTTAGTTGTTTCACCAACGGGTTCATTATCGCGATACATATTGTCGGGATAGAGCGGACCTGTTCGTGTATTTTCCACCCTGGCGTTCTTCACCCAGGCGGCAAGGCCATACTGGTAGTCAAAACCAAAGTCCTTTGGCTGGGGAACATCACTCATCCCCAGGCCGCCATTCAGGTGCCATTTGCCAATCACCGCCGTGCGATAACCGCGATCTTTCAGCATCCTCGCGATGGTGATTTCATTTCTGCCGAGGGAAATCTTCTCACCATCCGGGATCCAGTTTTCCACCCCGGTTCGATAAGGCGTCCTGCCGGTCAGCAGCCCCGCTCGTGATGGTGAACACAGTGCGGACGGCGCGTAGAACTGTGTGAAGCGCACCCCTTCCGCAGCGAGCTTGTCGATGTTGGGCGTCTGTACTACCGGGTGGCCGTAAACCCCTGTGTCGCCATAGCCCAGGTCATCCACGTAGATAACAATGACGTTAGGCAAGGGTTCAGCGATTGCTAAAGAGAAATAAAAGGCAAGAAGACCAGCAAGTATACGACTCATATCCATCCAGAAAATAAATATCCCGGGCATCATATCAGGCGATTGGAACGAATAAACCAGCGGGCTCATCTCTTGATTCAGACCTGGAACTCCCTAGTGTAAAATCCAGCGATAATGAGCATCATCAATTTCGGCTCCTATTGCATCGATAACGTTTACTCGGTTCCACACTTTGTGAAACCGGGAGAAACGCTGCCCAGCATCGACTATCAGATTCACCCCGGCGGCAAAGGCTTAAACCAGTCCCTAGCCCTCGTGTACGCAGGCGTTGCAGTCAAACACGCCGGTAAAGTCGGCCGGGACGGTTTGTGGCTAAAGGACCTGCTCAGTGAGGCAGGAGTAGACACATCATTGACGCAGGTTATTGATGCCCCCAGTGGTCATGCCAACATACAGGTTACGCCCGAAGGGGAAAATGCCATCGTTATTTACGGCGGCGCCAACAAGGCTATTGAGCGGCAGGACATTGTTGATGCGCTGGCAGATGTTTCACCCGGTGATTACATCCTGGTACAAAACGAAACAAGCTGTTTGGTCGATATGCTCGAAATTGCAAAAGAAAAACAGCAGAGAGTGATCTTCAATGCTGCGCCCATGACGGCGGAGGTCAACAGTTACCCGCTGGACCTGATCGAATTCTTTGTCATCAACCAAGTCGAAGGAGAGGCCCTCAGCGATCAACAAGATACACAGGATATTCTGGATGCCCTGATGGATCGATTTCCAGAATCAAAAATTGTCCTGACCCTTGGGGACGAGGGAGCGATTTACAGGGATGCCACCCGACAGATCTCACAAGCGGCTTTCCCCGCCGACGCAATAGACAGCACCGGCGCAGGAGATACATTTACCGGTTACTTTTTTGCAGGAGTAATCCAGGGGCTCAACGTAGAGAAGTGTTTGCACAATGCCTGTAAGGCCGCGGCTATCTGCGTTACCCGGGAAGGGGCGGCCTCCTCCATCCCGCGACGGGCCGAACTCGATTAAATCAGGTTGTAACCGTTACAACCTGTTGCTGGCTGACCCTGAGGCGGGCACAGGCAGTGGCGTAGTCATTATCGGAAATCCAGTTCCTCGGTATGCTTCCTTCCTTATTCAGTCGCTTTTCCGTCATGTATTCCGGATTGAACGGCACCAGGCACCCCATCAAGTCGCGACGTTCACTCAATACATCATCTGGCATGGGTATAAAGATTTTCATATAACCTACAAACTCCTCGCTCGCAACACTGTCTAGTTAACCCGTAAATGAGCAATACAGCGGTGAAAGAAAATGAAAGTTCGTTGAACAACTGTGGAGAACCAGTGAATCAGGTAAAATAAGCCAGATTTCAGTGGTTTGTGACCCCTAATTCAGGTAATTAAAGGTGCTTGGAAAATAATCTGAAGATTCGGGAAATACTTTCTGAACTCGTTGTCCTAATCTTATCCCTACTTGACCAGCAGGAGCTTGCATGGCAAAAACAATCGCTATCGTTGAAGATGATCCGGATCAACGAAGTAACTACGTCGATGCACTAACCAGAAAGGGATACGACGTCGTTGCCTATAGTAGCCGCACCGAGGCACTTGAAGGATTTGATCAGGGACTCCCGGATCTTGCCATCCTTGATATCATCCTTGGCGATGAAGTTGATGCCGGTTTTGAACTGTGCAGGGATCTGTTATCGCGATCTCCCTCCATGCCGGTCATTTTCCTGACGGAGCGGATCGCCGAGATCGATAAAATCAGCGGCTTGCGCCTCGGCGCATGGGACTATCTGGCAAAACCCATTTCCCTGGACTATCTTGCCGAAAAAATCAGTTCCCTGCTGCGGATCAATGAGGCAAGGCTACAATCGAGTACCGGGCCCAACCCCGCAAA
>JACZXW010000144.1 GCA_022571415.1 Pseudomonadota bacterium | reverse complement strand
TGCTGCTCAATATTCATTCACTATGCCTCTAGGTTTGAGAAACTCCCGAAGAGCATACCCAAGCATGAATCGTGAGATCTTGATTCAGGTCATGATGTCAAGTTTTTTGGAGTCGATACAAGAGGCGATGACGATTGGGCTTTTATCGGGGCCTTAGCAGCACTATCACTCGATTTGATCCAGATGATGGGAGCTTATCTCATAAACCGCATCAAACCAGGCCGGGTCATCATTCAAATTGGGAATTAGTTGAAATTCATCGCCGCCTGCTGACAGAAATTCTTCCCTGTATTCGATGCCAATTTCATGAATTGTTTCCAGGCAATCGGAAACAAACGAAGGTGTCGCAATCGCAAGCTTCTTGATGCCTTTTTTTGCCAGTTCCACAATGTGTTCATCGAGATAGGGTTGAATCCAGGCCGCACGCCCGAAGCGAGACTGGAAAGCAATAGAGTAGCGATCTTGTTCCCAGCCCAATGCCGTGACCAGGGATTCGGTGGTGGCAATACACTGGGCCCGATAACAGTAACGATTCTTCTGCGTTATCTGTTGGCAGCAATCTCCAAAACTGCAGTAATCTCCCGGGTCCGCTTTAACAATGTTTTTCTCCGGTAATCCATGATAGCTAAATACCACGTGGTCGACCTGCACCTCGGCAAGATGACGTCTGATCAAAATCGACCAGGCGCGTATGAATGCCGGCTCCGAGAATAAGTCACTAACGAAGTGCAGGTTTGGCAGTTGCTGCCAGCGTGTAGCAGCGGCCTTGACGCCGTGAAAGACTGATGCCGTGGTGGCAGTGGAATACTGGGGAAACAGTGGCAGCAGCAGAATATCTGTCACCCCACGGCGCTCCAACTCGGCCATGGCCTGGCCAATAAACGGTTCGCTATAGGCCATGCCGTTAACTACCAACACCTCTTCGCCCGCTGTATTAAAGGCCAGTTGCAGGCTCGCCTGTAATTTGTTGGCATAGACTTTCAGCGGAGAGCCTTCATCGGTCCAGATCGAAGCATATTTTTTTGCCGTCTTCGGTGCTCTGAACGGCATGATGATCAGATTGCGCAGCAGCCATCGCCCCAGCGGGTTCATATCGAACACGAAGGGATCCGCAAAGAAATACCGGTAGAACTCACGCAAGCCCTTCGCCGTGGGTTGCGCCGGGGTGCCGAGGTTAAGTAAAAGGACTGCTTTGGACATCCAGGGCGTCTCTGATCAGCGCGTATTTGTTATTTGATTACTCTGGGCAATATCGAGTTTCTTCACAAAAAATGCCATGAACCCGGCTATTCGCTCTATTCCGGACACCGCAATGACCTCCAGCTCCACGCCTGAGTCAACGATGAATTCGTGATTGGCATCGACGCAGAAAAATCTGGCTGGTCTGGAAGTCATGGCAGGGATGGTAAGACGAAATCACCAGACGATGCCAGTGCCAAAAACAAATCCGGTGCATCTCAGGTAGTTAATCGGCCCCTTGCAGCATAATCCTGCACATCAATGCAGAGACTAGAGTAGATTGCAGACCCATTTGGCTCCCAAAATCGCGCCCGCTATCACAGGCATCGGGCAATCTATTGGCAACTAAATCTGAATGAGTCATCCAGCTCCAGCGGCAATACCAGAGTATCAAAACCCCTGCCATTGGATTCTTCGCACATGCTATTGCGTTGATTGATATCGCTTATAAAAATGTCTGCATATTCCGCGTTGAATACCGGCTTTCCCGCATCGATAAATGGCTGCAAGGTTTCACATTCATCAAATTCGTGACACTGTTCATTTACCATGAAGTCGAAGTAATCCACTAACTCGGGTATCTGGTCGAGATCATTTTTTAGTCCTACCGACAATCCCCTGGCATGTGCCTCATTGGCGATGAAGCGATTAAACGCCAGCTGCGCGTCTGCATCCAGATCGAATCCGGACGCGTTGACATAGCCGTCGACATTATCTGGCTCGACGCCGTCGCAGCCTTTGTTTTTGGCGACGTCCAGCCGGGAAAGCACCATCTCCCGGGCACTATTGGAATCGATGTCCAGCCAGCGTTCGTTGGGGAAACCATCCAGGGGCGCGCCGAGAATTGCTGCCGAGAATTGGTCCGCATCGTCCCGGAAGTCCTCATAGGAACCAGCGGAGAAGTAGCAGATGACTTTCTTGCCCTGGGATTGCAGTTCCTGGATGGTTGTAATCGGCACATCGAACAAATCGATATCGTACAGCGCGACATCATAGGAGGTATTCACCGCTCCCAATAACTGCCATTGCCAGCTATCCTCAAGTGAAGGACGGTACCAGTCACCTTCGACAATCGCGTCAATTTCCGGATCGAATTCAGTCTGTTCTATGAAAAAAGTTTCAATGTTGGAAATGGCGCTTTCGCCGCCGCCCACCAGTGTGGCAACGGCAACATAAAATGCAGATTGAACAGGCAGAATTCCAAACAGGCTGGGCTTTAAACCCAGAACCAGGCTCTCGATAACTTCTGCATCCGGATAGGGAGCATAATAGAGTCGATATGCCTCGGCGTCTGCAACCTGGTTCCAGGTGATGGAAACCAACTCGCCGTATACAGAGATGTTCAGTTGGGGCGGTTCGATAACTTGCGCCTGTAATTGATAGGCTGGCAATAGAGCAGCCAGAATAATTAATACTTTATGAACGTTGGTTGCGGGCATATTGCCATCCTTAATCTCCATATTGTGGCTGTGAGCTGGCTTAGCTGGGATGTGGGCTCTTGCTATCTTCGTCAAACAGTAATTCCAACTCTTTGCGCCCTTGCCGGGACAGCTTGAGTAATTCATCCATATTGTCTTTATGCTCGACGGCTTTCAAGAGCATAGCCTCGTCATGCTGGCGAAACATCTCCCCAATCTGCAAGGCCTGGCCTTCCGAGTAACCCAATTGTTTTAGTGTATCGGTGGCGGCTTCCAGGCTACTGGCGAAGGTATCCCGAATAACACTGTCCACATTGCGTTGGTGTAGTTCATAGGCATGACTCCGATCGATGGCTCTGGCTACAATTCCAATCCGCGAATTTTGCTCGCGGGCGATATCGATGATCTCCAGTGACTCCTTCGGGTTATCCACTGCAACTACCAAAGTTTTTGCATGCCTTATGCCTGCTGCTCGCAACAGATCCAGCCTCTTCGGATTGCCGAAGAACAACCGATTGCCAAATTTCTGCACGAACTCAACATGGACCGGATCCTTGTCCATCGCCGTAAATGGAATGGACCGCGCAGCCAGAATACGGCCGATGATTTGTCCGAAGCGACCGAAGCCAGCGATAATCACTTCCGGTTCATAGTTATCCCAATGCTGGTCTCGATCGGGTTGGGATTGACTTCGACTCTTCCAAAGCTTGCGATGCAGCATCACCAGAGGCGAAGTCAGCGCCATCGAAATACCGACAACGAGTGTTAGCTGGTCGGTGAGTTCCGTAGTAAATAGCTGTAACTGTGTGGCTTGTGCCAAAATCACGAAAGCGAACTCTCCGCCCTGGGACAAGAT
>JACZXW010000057.1 GCA_022571415.1 Pseudomonadota bacterium | reverse complement strand
ACTTCATCGTCTGTGGCAACCGCTGCGCTGCGATCCATCATTTCCTTATTGACAGCGACAAGAATATTGTCCCGGGTCAGCAGTTCAAGCCAGTTTGCACCTCGCTCCTCTGCCAGTTTCTCGATGACATCCTGCACAGTTGATATTCCGGTCGCCTCGAGGCAGACAGATTCAGCGCCAAGATCCTCTCTCAGGTTTGCAAATAAAACCACCTTAATCATGGCCGCCAGGGAACCGCTGCCAGTCACCGGATTTACCGCCAGACTTGGTCATTAATTCGATATCATTGATCGTCATTCCCCGGTCAACGGCTTTGCACATATCGTAGATAGTCAGTGCTGCGACTGCAGCCGCAGTCAGCGCCTCCATCTCCACGCCGGTTTGCCCGGTCAATCGGCAGCTGGTGTTTATCACAACCTGATTATTGTCCTGATCAAGATCGAAGGAGACCTCAATGCCAGAGAGCGCCAGCGGATGACACAGTGGGATGAGCTCGGAACACTTTTTTGCTGCCTGAATTCCGGCAATTTTTGAAACTGTCAACACATCACCTTTCTTGAGTCCGTCCGCACTGATCAGGGCCAGTGTCTCGGGCCGCATTGAAACCGTGGCACGGGCGCTTGCCTGCCTCATCGTATGCTCCTTGTCACCGACGTCCACCATTCTCGCGTTACCATCTGCATCCAGATGGGTCAGCTGCTCATTCACTTCGGGCATGATTTTTCTCTCTTCACTTCTCTCATCTATCGTTTCGATTTCTTGCCATGCTTGGTGCAACCAAAGGGGTTTACTCGATGATAGTTCGCCACCGCACATTGCCGCCTGGGTAATTGTACACCGGATAGTAGAATTTCCGACGGAGGGTGATCCAGAGCGCAAGTTGCAGTAATGCAGACAATGCAGGACTGAAGTAGAATGCCGCTCTTTGCAGAATTGACAGGTAAGCTGTCCCATCATGAGTAAACCAGTCAAGGACACCCAGGTCATCGTCGGCATGTCAGGCGGCGTTGATTCATCGGTTGCGGCCCTCCTTCTGATACAGCAGGGATACCAGGTGCAGGGCCTGTTCATGAAAAACTGGGAGGAAGACGACGGCAGCGAGTACTGCACCGCCAGGGAGGACCTCAATGATGCCACGCTGGTCTGCGAGACACTTGGTATCAGGCTGCACGAGGCGAACTTCGCGGCCGAGTATTGGGACAATGTCTTTCAAAACTTTCTGGCAGAGTACAAGGCCGGCAGAACACCCAATCCTGATGTCCTGTGCAACCGGGAAATCAAGTTCAAGGTATTCCTCGACTATGCCCGGATTCTGGGCGCCGACCTGATCGCTACCGGGCACTATGCAAGACTGGTCAGAGACAATGAAACCGTGACACTGCGTAAGGCAGTGGATGAGAACAAGGACCAGAGCTATTTCCTGCAATCAGTTCCCGCGGACCAGTTTAAATCCTGCCTGTTCCCGGTCGGCGAGCTGCAAAAATCAGCTGTCAGGAAGTTGGCCAGCGACAACTCACTGGTTACCCATGACAAGAAAGATTCAACCGGTATTTGTTTTATCGGAGAACGCCGTTTCAAGGACTTTCTGCAGGAATACCTGCCGGCGCAACCCGGGTCGATAGAATCTGTTGACGGACGTGTCTTCGGACAGCACGACGGTCTCATGTACCACACGCTGGGTCAGCGACAGGGGCTGGGGATTGGCGGCGTCAAGGACGCAGGTGATGCCCCCTGGTACGTGGTTGGCAAAGACCTGGACAATAATCGTTTGATTGTCGCCCAGGGAAACGAGCACCCCGCACTTTTCACGGATCACATGCTGTGTGATCACATCTTCTGGATCAATGAGGCGCCGCAACTGCCTTACACGGGTATGGTCAAGATACGTTACCGGCAGCCGGATCAGACCTGTGCACTCAGCCGGACAGACGATGGCAATTGGCTGGTAGAATTTGCAACGCCGCAGAGAGCGGTAACACCCGGCCAGTGGGCCTGTTTTTATGACGGCGACATCTGCCTCGGCGGTGGAATCATCGTGTCCAGCGCATCTTCAAAAGTGGCTTCTGCATGACTTGCCCGCAGCGGTATTATGGTATCAATCCGGTGCCCGACAATGGCACCAGATCGTTGCCGGAAAGGCTCTCGCGCGCGCTCGATATAGGATATAATATAGTTAATATTCAATATGTTAAATAATATACTTAATGTGATGTATACGTAATGGAGCTGAATCTGTCAGCACTCACCTCAGTGTCTCCCATCGACGGACGCTATGCAGCCAGGACAGCACCACTGCGCGCCATTGCCAGTGAATATGGGCTGATTTACCACCGGGTGATGGTGGAGGTTCGCTGGTTCCAGTTCCTTGCGGCGCATCCCGATATCGAGGAACTGCCTTCCCTGTCCCCTGAAAGCAATGCGACGATTGAACTTTTTGTTACCCATTTCTCCCTGGATGATGCCAGGCGGGTAAAAGAACTGGAGCGCAAAACCAATCACGACGTGAAGGCAGTCGAATATTTTATCAAGGAAAAAATAGCAGCCTGCGGTGATCCCCGGCTCATCAAATATTCGGAATTTGTCCACTTCGCCTGTACTTCCGAGGATATCAACAATCTGTCTCATGGACTGATGCTGAAAACCGCCATGGACAAGGTCTTGTTACCGCAAATGCGGCTTCTGGTAGAACAAATCACTGCTATGGCGAGGCAATATGCTTCGATGCCAATGCTTTCGCGTACTCATGGTCAGGTTGCCTCACCAACGACCATGGGCAAAGAACTCGCTAATGTCGTCGCCAGAATGAGACGGCAACTGCTGCAGATAGAAAGTGTGCCCATCCTTGGTAAATTTAACGGTGCAGTGGGGAATTACAACGCTCATCTCGCCGCCTACCCGGACGTGGATTGGCTGAAAGCCAGCGAGGAATTTGTCAGCTCCCTCGGTCTGGTCTGGAACCCGCACACCACCCAAATTGAGCCACATGACTACATCGCAGAACTTTTCCATAGCCTGTCACGATTCAACACCATTCTGCTGGATTTTAACCGTGACATATGGGCATACATCTCCATCGCTTATTTCAAGCAAAAACCCGTCCCAGGAGAAACCGGATCTTCCACCATGCCACACAAGGTCAATCCGATCGACTTCGAAAATTCCGAGGGGAACCTGGGCATTGCAAACGCTATCCTGGGACACCTGGCGGAAAAACTGCCAGTCTCCAGGTGGCAACGTGACCTGACTGATTCCACAGTGCTGCGTAATCTCGGCAGTGGTTTCGCCTACTCACTTATCGCCTATCAGTCAACTTTGAAAGGTATCGGCAAACTTGAATTGAACCCATCGGTGCTGGCTAAAGACCTGGATGACAGCTGGCAAGTTCTGGCGGAACCCATACAAACCATCATGCGCAAGTATGGCATTGAAGAGCCCTATGAAAAGCTGAAAGCTCTTACCCGGGGAGAATCGCTGGATCAGTCCCGAATCGAATCAATGCTCGCGGAGCTGAACCTGCCAGAGGAAGCCAAGGTCCAAATTCGAAAACTCAAGCCCGCAAATTACATCGGGGCGGCCGAACTGCTGGTGGAAAAGCTGCTGGCGGAATAATGCCCCTGTTTACCGGTAACATCTCCTATTCAACCTTTCTGCGGGAATACTGGCGACAAAAACCTTGCCTTTTTCGCGATGCCTGTAGCGACTCTCTGGCAAAGCTGGGTCACTGCACTTCAACCGAACAACTACTCGGACTCGCCAGCCAGGACTCGGTCGAATCAAGACTGATCTCAAGCCCCGCTTACGACCTGCGACTCGGCCCGTTCCAACTCGATACCATCCCGCCAGGGTCCCTGCTGATGATCCAGGGGCTCGAACTGCACTTTGACGAAATCAACCAGCTACTGATTGATGATTTTTCTTTTCTACCGCGATGGAAAATTGAAGATGTCATGGCGAGTATGGGCCACACTGGCACAAGCTGCGGTGCACATTTCGATCATTATGACGTTTTCCTGCTGCAGGTGAGTGGCAAAAAAGAATGGCGCCTGGATGACGGTCAGCATAGCGATCAGGATCTTGATCACCTTGCCCAGGTCAGGTTGCTCGAGCATTTTAGCGCAACTCTGATCGAAAACGTTGGACCAGGCGACATACTCTATATTCCCCCGGGCGTTGGTCATTGGGGAATTGCACTGGATACATCAGTCACCCTGTCCATCGGTGTTCGTAATCCAACCCTGCCGGAACTGGTCTCCCACATTGCGGACAGGGTCATGGATACCACAGATCTCACAAAGACACTGGATGATTGTCTGCAGGGCCCTGATGGCGGTATCACCAGTGGGGACATCGAAAACCTCCGGCACAAACTTGCAGATAATCTACTGAATCCAACGCTGATTGCCGACTGGTATGGTTCATACCTGACGGAACCGCGGGAGCCGGAATTAATTCCTGCTGGCAGAGAAATGTCGACGGAAGAAGTTATTTTACTTTTATCAACCAGCCAATCCATCTTTTGCACCTTACCAACCCGGTTGGCATTTCATGAGAACGCCGATGAAAAGAAGCGGATGATCACCATCTTCATCAACGGTGAAGCAATCAAGTGCGACCTGCGTGTGAAACCCTGGATGACCACGCTGTGCAACTTGCGTCGACTGCAGAGCGCGGATATTCCGCGTGATGATGACAGCATCAGACTTGTAAAATACTTGTTTTCAGTTGGTGCTATAA
Source organism: Pseudomonadota bacterium (assembly GCA_022571415.1). Classification (GTDB taxonomy): domain Bacteria; phylum Pseudomonadota; class Gammaproteobacteria; order Pseudomonadales; family Azotimanducaceae. The sequence continues at coordinate 11,504 of JACZXW010000057.1, read as the reverse complement.
ACATCGTCAATGACGAACAAACACCGTGAAAGAAGAACTGTCCATCCGCCAATTCAACATACATGAAGCCAGCTGGCCTACTGAAGGCAATATCCTGTCCAATATTCGGCGCCTTGTTTTCGTCGTCGAGCAAAAATTAGACGGGCAGGGTGAATCAGACAGTAGGGATGAGGAAAGCTGGCACTGGCTGGCAACAGACCGGGAGGATGTGGCCATTGGTACAGTGCGTTTACTTCCGGATGGCCAGATCGGGAAACTGGCAGTACTTGAAAAATTTAGAGGCAAGGGCGCAGGCACAGCCCTGCTTGAACAGGCGGTGGAAAAGGCGAAGCACCTTGGTTTACCCGATGTATCCGTGGTGGTACAAGCGAATACCCTGAAATTCTACGAACGGATGGGATTTTCGACATCCGGGAAGGCTCTCGAAGACGCAAGTGTCAACTATCAACGGATGGTGCAGCATCTAGCCCCCCTCGATGATAATGTTCAGCGATTAACGGCAAGTGAGTTAGATCCCGGAATTGCAGTCAAGGAATTTGACACCCGTGAAGTTACCTTTCAGGACGTCGCAAAAATTATCAAGAACATTCGTGAAATCGTTTTTGTTCATGAACTGGGCTTACCTGAATCCTTTACCGGTGACCAGGCTGATGATGAGAGCACACATTGGGTCGCGCAAGACTCATCCGGGCATATCATTGGCGCAATACGCATGTCATCGAGTGGTGAAATTTCTCGCCTGGTGATCATGTCGGAATATCGCAACAAAGGGGTCGGCCAATCGCTTCTGGAGTTAGCGGTGGCCAAGGCGACAAGATTCGATCTGCAGGAAGTCAGGCTCAATGCGCTGGTCGGGCTGGATGGTTTCTACACCCGGGCGGGTTTTGAAAAACGCGGTGATACATTTGACGAGTCTGGTTTGCAAACACAGACCTACGCCAAATTCATAAAACTTGAAGATGTCCATGAACTATTGCAACGGCCCAGTGTCCGCGGTGATCACTACAGCGAAGCTGAAATTGCATACAAGTTAGGGCGGGATAAAAAGCTCATTCTATTAAGACGAGAAGAAGATTATAAAAATGTAATTCTGGAAATGACGAGACAGGCAATAACTTCTGTGCGAATTTTTTCACCCGTACTGGAACACAAACTGTTTGATAATCCCGAACTACGCGAAGTATTATCAGCCCTCTGTCGCAAGAACCGATACACCCACATCGAAATACTGCTTTATGATTCACATCGGGTGACAAGAAACGGACACGCCCTGTTAGATATTAGCCGAAAGTTACCGTCTTCGATAAAAATGAAAATTGTGCTCCCGGAGTTACGCCACCTTAATCATGAATATGTTTTGGTGGATGGTGCCGGTGTTGTATATCGCCTGGATTATGAGGTCTTCGACGGTTATGCGAACTTCTCAGATGTTACCGAATGTAACAGATTAGGCAGGCAATTCATGGCAGCCTGGGAATCGGGTCTGAATGATCCGAACCTGAGGCAGCTCAGCTTATAATCGAGGAAGCGTATAACCCCCGCTGCTAACCGTTGGGGTGTGGTGAGTGACCAAAGCAGGTATTTGACGACCCTGAAAAACCAGGTAAAATCTGCACCCCATTCCCCGCAAATAGAGCCCTGGCAAATGTGCTTGAGCCACCTTCTGAAAGTGACTGCCTTATTGTGCCTTGCACAATCGTCGGTGGTGCTGGCAGAAGTCTATTTTTACGTGGGACCTGATGGTGAGCGCATGGTTTCTGACCGTCCTGTTGCCGGGTATCAGTTGATCCACAGACGCGACACCTTGAAGAATGCCGGTCATATCCTGGCCAACCGTGCAATTGCAACCGGTGGCCCGGGCAAATTCCAATCCTATATACATGCGGCCAGTAATCGATTCGGGGTTGACCCGGCACTGGTGGAAGCGGTAATCCAGGTTGAGTCCGGATTCAATCCACATGCAATATCAAGCAAGGGTGCGACAGGGTTGATGCAACTGATGCAAGAGACAGCGAGTGAATACCGGGTGAAGGATCGCCACAATCCACGGCAAAATATTAATGCGGGAGTGGCCCATCTTCGCAAATTAATGGATAAGTTCAACGATGACATATCTCTTGCCGTCGCCGCCTACAACGCAGGTGCTACAGCGGTCGAAAAGTACGGCGGTATACCACCCTACCCTGAAACAAGACAATACGTTTCAAAGGTAATGAGATTCCATTCGCAATATCGGCAACTGCGTTATGGTGCCGAATAAACGATAACCCGTGGCAGGAAGATTTCCTGGTGGACATCTGACCAGGGTCGGTATGCCGCACCACTATTTCCGTCAACACCGGGCCAGGGTCTTACTCAAAAATTTGTTAACTTACCCGTTACCCAGCCCGGACTAGATCACCAGCATATCGACAAATTCATTCACCGGCGTAGCTTCGAGCTTCGACTGATCAGTACAAAGAGCGAAGATTGCATCTGTCCGATTCGCCGGAAAACGTGTCAGCAGTGCACGCCGGAACTTAGTTTCCAGAAGCGGGATGCCTTCCTCTCGCCGACTCCGGTGGCCGATGGGATATTCAACTTCGACATTCTCCGTTTTACTCCCATCCTTGAAGTAAACCTGGATGGCATTGGCAATCGAACGCTTCTCCGGTTCATGATATTCACGGCTGTAGCGATCGTTCTCAATAATTTCCATCTTCTCGCGTAAGGCATCAACCCGTGGATCACTGGCAACATCATCCTCGTAGTCTTCGGCCACCAGATCGCCTTTGATCAACCCTATTGCCGCCATGTATTGCAAACAATGGTCCATGTCAGCGGGATTGTTTAGCTCTCCAGCCTTGGAAATTATTCGTATTGCGGACTCATGTGTCGTTATGACCACCTTGTCAATTTCTTCGAGACGATCTTTAACCTGGTCATGTAAGGCAACAGCTGCTTCTACTGCTGTTTGAGCATGGAATTCAGCGGGGAATGAGATTTTAAACAACACGTTTTCCATGACATAGGACCCATAGGGTCGCTGGAAATTAAATTTCTTGCCATTAAAAGATACATCATAAAATCCCCAGGTCTTTGCAGACAGTACGCTTGGATAGCCCATTTCACCCTTCATCGTCATCATGGCGAGACGAACTCCTCGGCTGGTGGCATCCCCGGCCGCCCAGGATTTTCGTGAACCGGTATTAGGGGCATGCCGGTAGGTTCGCAAACTGGACCCGTCCACCCATGCCTGCGACAAGGCATCGATAATCTGGTCCTGGGTACCACCGAGCATATGGGTTACTACCGCTGTCGTCGCCACTCGCACGAGCAACACGTGGCACAAACCGACCCGATTGAAGCTGTTCTCCAGGGCGATACACCCCTGAATTTCGTGTGCTTTTATCATCGCGGTTAGCACGTCCTTCATGGTCAACGGATCCTTGCCATTTGCCACGTTGTTTCTTGAAAGGTAATCCGCAACCGCGAGAATACCGCCCATGTTATCGGAAGGATGACCCCACTCTGCTGCAAGCCAGGTATCGTTAAAATCCAACCAGCGGATGATGGCGCCGATATCCCAGGCGGCTTTAACCGGATCCAGTACGAACTGTGTGCCCGGGACCCTCGCGCCATTGACCACCGTGGTACCAGGGACTATCGGCCCCAGGTGTTTTGTACATTCCGGAAATCTCAAGGCCAGGAAGCCACAACCAAGCGTATCCATCAGGCAGTTGCGTGCGGTATCAAAAGCCTCGGAACTGGTGATCGTCTCGCTGAACACATATCGCGCTATATCCACCAGCTCCTGGTCGGGCTCTGATCGCACGTTGATTTCAACATTTGAACTCATCTCTTTACCTTTTATCTATCGCGACATAAGGGCGAATATCTGGGCCTATGTAATCCGCGCTGGGACGAATCAGCCGATTGTTTGATCGTTGTTCCATAACATGTGCAGCCCAGCCGGTGAGCCGTGACATCACAAATATCGGCGTAAACATTTTTGTTGGAATGCCCAGGTAGTTGTATGCGGAGGCATGAAAAAAATCTGCATTGGGAAATAACTTTTTGCTGTTCCACATGGTGTCAGCTATCGCACAGGAAATGTCATATAAGCTGGTGTCACCATTCAAGGCAGCCAGCTTTTCTGACCATTCCTTGATAACGGCGTTACGGGGGTCGGAATTACTGTAAATGGCATGTCCAAATCCCATGATGGTTTCCTTGCGTTCCAGCATACCGAGGACGGCTGCCTCTACACCATCAACGGAATCAAACTTTTCTATCAGTTCCATTGCTGCTTCATTGGCACCACCATGGAGAGGACCGCGAAGCGAACCAATCGCGCCTGTGATACAGGAATACATATCGGACAGGGTTGCAGCACAAACACGGGCAGTAAAAGTACTCGCATTGAATTCATGCTCCGCATACAGGATCAGTGAACAGTTCATCACCTTCCTGTTCATATCTGATGGTGTTTCACCCAGCAGCATGTGCAGGAAATGCCCACCCATGGTGGATTCACCCGTTTGCGTATCGAGGCGAACACCATCGTGGGAGAACCTGTACCAGTAGCAGATAATGGCTGGCAGGATCGCCAGCAAACGGTCTGCCGTCGCCTGCTGGTCATCAAAAGTATTCTCCGGTTCAAGATTACCCAGCATTGAACAACCTGTGCGCAAGACATCCATAGGGTGAGTTTCTTTAGGAATCATCTCCAATACCGTTTTTAACTCGTCGGGGAGAGCCCGCAGCCCATTGAGTTTTTTGACATAAGTATCCAGTTCATCCTGACCAGGCAGCTCACCGTACAGAAGGAGATAGGCGACTTCTTCAAACTTTGCGTTTGCAGCCAAATCTTCAATGGTGTAACCACGATAGGTCAGGCCTGCGCCTTCCTTTCCTACCGTACAAAGTGCTGTCTCACCTGCGGATTGCCCCCGCAGCCCAGCCCCGCCTAGTTTCTTTTCCGCCATGATTTATCCTCTCAATAACTGGTATTTAACTATCTGTTACGGCCGTCGTTCGAAAAGAGTTCATCGAGTTTATTTTCGTATTCGTGATAGCCTAAAAATTCATACAACTCCTGCCTGGTCTGCATGGTGTCGATCACATTCACCTGTGTACCTTCCCCGCGGAGGGTTTTATAGACGTTTAGCGCTGCCTGGTTCATGGCTCTGAAAGCCGACAAGGGGTACAGGGCCATCGCCACTCCGGCGCCGCCGAGTTCATCTGTTGAATAATAAGGCGTGGCTCCAAATTCTGTTATGTTTGCCAGTACAGGAATATCGACCACCTCGGCGACCTGGCGGTACATTTTGAGATCCGTCATCGCTTCGGCGAAGATAGCATCAGCACCTGCTGCCTCACAAAGCCTTGCGCGTTCCAGCACTTCCTCAATGCCGACCACGGCCAATGCATCGGTACGTGCCATGACGATGAAGTTACCATCTGTTTTCGCGTCGACCGCAGCTTTGATCCGATCTTCCATTTCCTCTCGACTGACGATCTCTTTGTTAGGCCTGTGACCGCATCGTTTTTGCGCGACCTGGTCTTCAATGTGCACTCCTGCCGCACCGGCGTTGATCATCTTTTTTACTGTGCGCGCAATGTTGAAGGCGCCTCCAAAGCCGGTATCTACATCCACCAGTAATGGCAAACTACAGGCACCGGTAATTCGAGAGACATCTTCAACGACATCATTGAGCGAGGTTATTCCCAGATCGGGAAGTCCATAGGAAGCGTTGGCGACGCCTGCTCCTGAGAGATAGATGGCCTTGAATCCGACGGCTTCAGCCATGATGGCTGTATATGCGTTTATGGTCCCCACCACCTGCAGCGGTTTTTCTGCTTCTAGTGCCTGTCGAAATTTCTTTCCGGCGCTGGTCATACCCACATCTCCCTGAAATCAGGGCGCCAATTATACAGAAATCTACAGCAACAGGTTTTAAGCCGGGACCGATAGGCTTTGGCCCAGGGCTTCTCAGCCCCTGGCGGCTGTATCGAGCAGCGAGCGTAACTCCTTGTACTCGGTGCAGACAGGGAATTGGGGGAATTCAGCGACAACCTTATCCGGCGCACGAAACAGGAATCCGACATCGGCTTCCTGCAGCATTGCTGTATCGTTGTAGGAATCCCCGGCTGCATAAACCTTGAAATTCAGCTGCTTGAGAAATTGTACAGATTTTCGTTTGGCATCAACCTGGCGCAGGTTATAACCGACTACCTGACCATCTTCAGAGACCTTGAGACGGTGACAAAACAATGTCGGCCAATCCAATTGCTGCATCAGCGGTTGCGCAAATTCGTAAAACGTATCGGATAGAATAATCAGCTGGTAATTTTTTCTAAGATCATCGAGAAAGTCTTTTGCACCAGGGAAAGGCGCCATCTCTGCAATGACTCGCTGGATGTTGGCAAGATTCAGGTCATGCTTGCTAAGCAATGACAGTCTTTGTTGCATGAGTTCATCATAGTCGGGAACGTCTCTGGTAGTCGCCTTGAATTCTTCAATCCCAGTACTTTCAGCAAACTGAATCCAGATTTCCGGAACCAGCACTCCTTCCAGGTCAAGACATACAACGTCCATCGTGAAGTTTCCCTTTAGCGCATCGGCAATTCTATGTCGGCGAACAATTCATCAAGTTCCGCCCTTGTCTGCAGCAGGAAAGCTTCAGCAACAAGTTCACGATTGAGATGTGGCGCAAACAATTCAATAAAGTCATACATATATCCGCGCAGGAATGTACCCTTACGGCAACCAATCATTGTTGTGCTGTGATCAAACAGGTGACTGGCATCCAGGGACACCAGGTCCGAATCGAGCACGGGGTCATACGCCATCTGCGCCATGATGCCGATACCGAGTCCAAGACGAACATAGGTCTTGATGACATCGGCATCTGTCGCGGTAAACACAACTTTTGGCGTCAGGCCGCTCTGCATAAACGCTTCATCCAGCTTTGACCTGCCGGTAAAGCCAAATACATAAGTAACGATAGGATGCGCAGCGACTTCTTCCAGCGTCAACGCTGTTGATTGGGTAAGAGGATGACTCCTCGGAACCACAATGCAGCGATTCCATTTGTAGCATGGCATCATCACCAGATCGCCGAAATGCTCCATCGCTTCCGTGGCAATAGCGAAGTCCACCGTACCACTGGCCGCCATCTCCGCAATTTGCATGGGCGTACCCTGATGCATATTCAGAGAAACTTCCGGATATCGGTCTATGAATTCTCGGATCATGGGCGGCAACGCATAGCGCGCTTGGGTGTGAGTGGTCGCGACGTCAAGACTGCCGCGTTTTTCGTTACTGAACTCCTGTGCCACTCGCTTGATGCTATCGACCTTGCGCAGAATTTCCCCTGCCTGCTCAATAATCGTTTGTCCTGCTGGTGTTATTCTTGTGAGGTGTTTACCGCTCCTTGAGAAAACTTCTACGCCCAGTTCATCTTCCAGCAATCGTATTTGCTTGCTGATACCAGGCTGCGAAGTAAACAGACTTTGTGCTGTTGCAGATACATTCAGGTCATGGTGCGCAACTTCCCAGATGTAACGTAGTTGTTGCAGCTTCATTTACCCTCCTCCATCACGGTGTGAGTGGTGGTCACGGCGGTACGACTCTGGTCAATCTCGTCATTACTTATATACACAAATCGTATAAGAACAACTATAACTATTCTATTCAAGAATAGATAGACCGCTGGAACCAGGCGGATCCACCATGGGCCCCTATTCGTTTTTGCTGTCCCTGTTCTTAACGCCATGGGGCACATGTGCCGATGGCACAACCTCGCTTGCCAATCGGCAATGTTCCGCCTGGTCATCAAAAAAGATATCTGCCTCGTAGGCAGCCAGGAATTCCGCTTTGTTCATTCCTCCCAGAAAAAGGGACTCATCAAGGCGTATGTGCCATGCTCGCAAGGTCTTAATGACCCTTTCATGTGCCGGGGCTGAACGGGCCGTGACCAGTGCCATGCGGATAGGACTTTCATCTCCGGGGAATTCGCTCTGGATCCGGTGTAACTCCGCCAGAAAGGGCTTGAAGGGTCCTCCAGATAAAGGCGTGTCTGCCGACTTCCGTTCATTTTCGGCAAATACAGCGAGACCTTCTTCCTGATATACCTGTTCAGCTTCATCCGAGAAAATGACCGCATCACCGTCAAATGCGAACTTTAGTACCGAACTCCGATTTGGCGAGGCTGCAGCAGGTAATATGCTGGCGGCGGCCATCCCGTTGGCCAGGGCCTCCGCAACATCAGCGTGGTTGGCAGACAGGAACAACTGGCATCTGAAAGGCCGCATGTACCGGTAAGGAGAGGCGCCACCAGTGAATGCCGCCCTGGTGATGGATAAATTATGGTGCTCGATAGAGTTGAATACCCGTAAGCCGGTATCCGCAGTGTTACGGGATAAAAGAATGACCTCGACTCGTCCCGGTTGATGCAAAAGTTCGTTTAACGCCAGTAATTTACGCACCAGCGGTAAGGCGACGCCAGGTGCAAGCGGTTCGTTTTCTCGTGCAATCTGGTAAGTTGCATAGGACTTCAGGCCTTCTTCTCTAAAAACCCGATCACTCTCAGATAAATCAAACAAGGCACTACTGGATATTGCGACCACCAGCCTGGAACCGGTTACTGACATTGGCTTAGTTCCTGTCTGAAAATAGACAAAATTGAATCATAGTGACTCCATTTTGGCCGTGTCAAATAACAAGAGCAACCACTGAAGAAGGAACTAACCCGATTGTGTCTGAATTCAGACAAGAACTGGTAAATTATCCCGGCTTGACGGCGTAGAATGAATTCTGCATGTTGCACTCATGCTATACCACTTGATCCTGTGATACCGATGAGCAATAAAGAGCAAACACCCGCTGTGATAAGTCCTCAAGTTGATCACTTCCTGATGAAGGTTGCGGCCACTGCTCTACCTGTTAAGAACCCGACCAAAGGCAGGCTCGTTTTCGCAATGGATGCGACGGCAAGTCGTCAGCCGACCTGGGATCGGGCCTGCCATTTACAAGGCGAAATGTTCAGCGCAACCGATTCACTCGGTGGGCTGACCGTTCAGCTATGTTACTATCGCGGCTTTAATGAGTTTCATTCCAGCGGCTGGTGTGAACAAACCAGTCAGCTTCTTTCTGAGATGACCAGCGCAACGTGCCTCGGCGGTCATACGCAGATTCGCAAAGTACTCGCGCACCTGTGCAGGGAGAACAACCAGCAGAAAATCCAGGCCGCTGTGTTCGTCGGCGACGCCATTGAGGAAGATGTTGACGAGCTCTGTCAGCAGGCGGGGAATTTGGGAGTCCTCGGTATACCACTATTTATGTTCCATGAAGGAAATAATGCGCGGGCTTCCTCCATATTCAAGCAGATGGCGCGACTGTCCGGAGGAGCTTATGCTCCATTCGACTTGAACAGTGCATCGCAACTCAAGAATCTCCTGGCTGCGGTCGCAATCTATGCCGCCGGAGGACACAAGGCGTTGCAGGATCTTGGCAAGGATTCGAGCGTGGAAGTGGCTCGTCTGTTGAAGCAACTGAAGGAATAGTACCCTGGCCCGTCTCGTCATTGTTTTTATCGTTGCGGCTATCCTATTCGCGAGCCTGCGTATGCTGTTACGCAAACGGCAGCTGAGTGTTAGGCAGTTTTTCACAATCTACTGCGCGACGCTGGCAGGGTTGGTGTTGCTTTTTCTTGGCCTCACTGGTCGCCTGCACCCCCTCTTCGCCCTTATCGGCGTCATACTTCCCTTCGTCTTCAGGATTGTTCCCTGGGTTGGAAGGAGCTTGCAGGCATTTAATCTGTTCCGGTACCTCCGGCAACTGTTTGGCAGCCAGAGTTCAACTTCAACCGGTCCCGACCAGTCCGAAATAAAGACCAGATTCCTGCATATGATCCTGGTTCATAACACGGGGATGATGGACGGCAAGGTGCTCGAGGGGGTACTGGCCGGATCCCAGTTGTCCAACCTGAATATTGAGCAATTATTGTCCCTCCTTGATGAATGCAGGGTTGATGGTGATTCATTGAACGTTTTGCAGGTCTATCTTGATCGTGAGCATTCGAACTGGCGTGGTAAGGCGAACGCGGGAGAATCCTCCGGCCTGGTTAGCGAGCAGATGACGAAAGCACAGGCTTATGAGATTCTGGATCTCCCCTCTGACGCCTTGAAGGATGAAATCATAGACGCACACCGAAAACTGATGCAAAAAATGCACCCTGATCGCGGCGGCTCAACTTACCTGGCGGCTCGTATTAACGAGGCCCGGAAACGACTATTGGGAAAATAAAGTGAATCAAACGACGAGTGAGACCAATGAGGAAGTCCGTTATGTTGGCTTCTGGGCAAGATTCCTGGCGTTTCTTATTGACAGTGTCTGGACCCTGTTTCTGATGGCACTCCTTGTTTTTTACTTGATCGGAAAGGCACCGCCAGGAGCCTATGACTTGCAAGACCCGGTGCAACTTATGAATTTGCTGAATAGCTTTACGCTTGAACTGAGAATGGCTGAGCTGGCCTTGGCTGCAATTTTTGTCGCCTTCTGGATTCTGAGATCGGCAACACCCGGCAAGATGGTCATATCCTGCAGCATCGTGGATGCAAAAACACTGGGTAAAGTTGGCAGCCTGAAAAATATTATCCGTTATCTGGGCTACTTCGTTAGTCTGCTTCCCTTTGGTATGGGTTTTTTATGGATCGCCTTTGATTCGCGCAAACAAGGCTGGCACGACAAGATCGCAGGTACACTGGTTATTAAAGGTCATCCACGGAAAAATGGACCTGCAACTTAGCCCGGCTGAACAGAATTTCCGCGATGAGATCGTCAATTTCATCGACCGGGCTTTTCCGCTGGCGGTGCGGAACAATCCTTCAGCCGCAGACGAAGCGCGTTGGCACCAGGCAGTTGCTGACCAGGGCTGGACCGCAGTGGAATGGCCCACTGAATTTGGCGGTCCAGGCTGGAAGCCGATGGAAATTTACCTCTGGTACTCGGTGACCCTGAATGCCAATTGCCCGCCGACAGACTATTGTGCATTGCAGGTGGTCGGCCCCCTGCTACAGCAGTTCGGAGATCCTGCTACTCGCTCCCAACATCTGGAAAATATTATCCGCCACGACCAGGCCTGGGGTAACGCCGTGTTTCCTGGTAATGAATCAAGCCTGCTCGTCTCCAGCGCCGGTGAAAACTACCGCCTGCAAGGTGATACGCCCTGCATCGCCACGTCATCAGAAATTGAATGGGTACTGCTGCTGGCAAGCACAGGTAAAGCCTATTCCCTGTTTCTGGCTGACCTGAATTTGACAGGGATGAGTCTTGTACAAACTGCGAGCACCCCTGATATTTTCAGGTTAACCCTGGATCAGGTCGAGATCCCGGCTTCCTGCCTTCTGGGAGAAGGAGGCAAGAGTCTCGAATACCTGGTTTCACTGATGACCGATTTCCACTCAGTTTCAATCGTCGTTCACCTTCAGGTAGCCTTATCGAACCTGAAAAAAATTAT
>JACZXW010000056.1 GCA_022571415.1 Pseudomonadota bacterium | reverse complement strand
CGCGTCCTGTCTCCCATTCGGATCAACAGGACAGACTAGTGCAACGATGTTGAACATAACCTGAACGGGAATCAGTTGATGCTGGACGCCCTAAAGATCGAACGACAGGGCGGGGCGCTGGCGTGTGGGGAACAAGGTGTGCGTCATTATTGCGTGGACAGCTGGCGCCACTTCAATGTTGCAGCAAACTTACCGCTAATTGGCGGCAAAGGAATCACTCTATAACCATCCCGATCTGTTCCAGCAGCACGCGCTGCTGAAAGTCATTGATCTTCACTCCGGTCATATCGATTCGCCTGATGTCCAGGCCGGATATCTGGGCGCCTCTTAAATCGGCCCCGCGGATAACCAGGTCCCGCGCTTCAATGCCATGAAGATCGCAATCGATGAGGACTGCGCTCTCCAGGTTGGCGTTGTTAAACAGGGCGTGGCTGAAGCGATTTTCGGAGAGATCAGCTTCACGTAAGCAGGCCCCGGTAAAGTCGGCGTAGGAAAAATTACAGTCGACAAACCTGGCGCTGCTCAGGGTGACTGAAGGGCCTATGTTTTGCTCGGTGGTTGCATAGGAGCAATCCATCCCTGTTCCCTGACACTGCTCCATGTCGATTCGATACAGGTTTGTGCGACTGAAATTACACAGAGAAAGGTCTGAATGGCAGAAAATCGTTCCGGGAAATGCGGCGAATTTGAAGGAACACCCGGTCTCTTTTTCGCTGTTGTAGAATTTGCATTTCCGGAATACGCAATCACTCAGCTGGGCACTGTCAAATGCACAGGAATCAAATTCACAATCCTCAAAATGGCATTCCAGGAGTTGGTCATCCGTGAACCTGATATCCAGGAAATGACAATCGGACAACCTGAGCGCTTCCGATTCTGCTGGCCAGTCGAAATCCTCGAATGTCACCCCGGTGAAAGAGGCTTGTTGCTGAGTCAGCTTTTCAAGTTGCACCTGGGAGGTTACAGATTCCACGGCTTTACCGGTTAAATACCCGGCTGAGTTGTGTGCTGGCAAGGTCCATCGCCTGCCTTGCACCTTCCAGCATCTCCGTCATGCCGAAAAAACCGTGAATCATCCCGTCGTAGCGGACGATTTTGGTCGCGACACCGGCGGCGTTCAGCGCCTCACCAAAGGCCTCGCCTTCGTCCCGTAGCGGGTCATATTCTGCCGTGATGACACAGGCTACGGGCAAGCCGGTCAAATCTGCTGCCGACATGGGGGAGGCGAGGGGGTTGTCCATGTGATTGCCTCCTGTGTAATGTTGCCAGAACCATTCCATACTTTCCCGGGTGAGCATGTAGCCGTCCTTGTTCGCCTCGTAGGAATCAGTGTTCATCTGTGCATCGGTAACGGGATAAATCAGTAGCTGCATACAGATGGCCGGTCCTCCCGTCTCTTTTGCCTTGATACAAACGCAGGCAGCCAGGTTACCCCCGGCGCTATCGCCAGCCACAGCCAGTCGGTTGACGTCGATGCCGAGGGAATCCGCATTATCTGCCACCCACTGGGTCGCCTCAAAGCAATCGTCTATGGATGCGGGAAACGGATGCTCTGGTGCCAGGCGATAGTCAACGGAAACCACCGTGCAGTCTGCCGCGATAGCCAGCTGCCTGCAGATGCTGTCATGGGTTTCCAGATCACCAATGACCCAGCCACCGCCATGAAAAAAGACAACGACCGGTTGTTTGCCCTGATCACTGATCTTGTAGATTCGAACGGGTACATCGCCGGCGTTGGTATCTTCTACCACCGCGACATCCGGCTTCGATAAAATGCTTTGCATGGCGCGAAACATTTCACGAGCGTCTGGTGGACTCATCTCGGTCAATGCTGGTCCTTGAGCGTCAGCCATTTGTTGTAACATTTCCACGACGGCAGGATCGAGAGGCATGGATTGTCTCCTTGGGTTATGGTTGGGAAACGTTCGAGTGTATGCTAATAGAATAATAAACAGTACAGATATTCACTCGATGAAATTTTTCAGGGATCCGTTGGTACGCCGTTTTATCTCAGCCTCTTTTTTTGCAGCAGCCTTCGTCTGGGTGGCGATCGTATTCTTCGATGTTGAGACGGCGGTGGTGCGTGTTTTTTTTATCTACTCGGTCGGGCTAGTCGTTCTGATGGTGCTGGCGGCGCTGGTATTGTTTCCGCTCATCGGATTGTTCAGGGGGAAACGCAGTCGTTTGCTGGAGAGGGCGGAAAACACTGAAACGGCAAATGGCGTCGAGGAAAATCGACCTTCTAGGGAAGAGCGCGAATAAAGCGATCAATCCTTGGCAGGTAGTAGTCCTCATAGTCCACCGAGAAGGCTACCGTATGGGCGCGGCCTGTGATTCTGTCTCTTGATACCAGGCCGATCCTGCGGGAATCCCGGCTATTGTCGCGATTATCCCCGAGCATCATGTAAAAACCAGCCGGGATCTCAATGGGACCAAAGCTATTATAGTTATTCGGTGGCGCGGGACGAAGCATGACCGGGTACATCACATCTCCAAGGTGCTCGTAGAAAAATGCATGCCGGTGGCGTTGGTAGGCGTCCAGCTGATTGACGATCTCGTCATCAAGGCGGGAATAGGTGGCGGCTTCGTTGTTGATAAACAACTGGTTGTTGCGCATGGAGATGACATCACCCGGTATACCGATGACCCGCTTGATCAGCAGTTTCTCGTCCAGCGGAGAGTAAAAAGTAACGACCTCGCCTCGGCTGGGATCAGCCCACTCGGTGAGATGCCAGGTTGTAAAAGGCACTTTCAGGTCATAGGCAAGCTTGTTGATCACCACCCGATCACCTTCCAGAATGGTCGGTTTCATGGAGCCGGTAGGGACCTGGTTCCAATCTGCGATAGCCGAACGGAAAAGCACCATAACGAGCAGAAAAATAATCAGGGATCGCCATTCGATCCAGATGGTTCGTAACCTGGGATTCATGGGCGAAAAGTGTACCCGTTGGGGTTATCTAAATCCATGCGCTTATGCTGTAATGCGTTGTTTTCAGGCGTTGCTGGTGGCGTTGTAGAAATGCCGAGAGTAGCTGTAATCTAGGTGAACTCTACACAGTAACCCGTTGATAAATCATTAGAAAGGGACTTGTAAATGCTCAAGATCCAATTCAAGGACGGTAGGGCCGACCCGGTACCTTTGATCGAACCCGGTAAGACGGTCGGAAAGGGTGATGTCAATGATATCGTCATCGATGAGGATGGCGTCAATGGCTTCCATGCTGACCTTAAAGTTGAAGGCACACAGGTCACAATCACGGATATTAATACCACCACGGGCACTCTGGTCAACGGGGAAAAAATCACGAGCCCCATGCCCCTGGGCGTTGGGGACATCATCGTTATCCAGGGCGTGGAACTGCAAATTATAGAAGAAGGTGAAATAGCCGGAGGCAAGACGCTGGTGCTGTCCGGCACCGCACTGATGAAGCTTGGCACCGGTGGCTGGTCACTGGTGGCCGACTCGGGACCGGAAAAAGGCCAGGTAATACCCATTATGGATCGTGTGGAAATTGGCAGAGCCCTGGAATGTGATATCTCTATTCTGGAGCCGGCGCTGTCACGAAAGCATGCAGAGCTTGAGCTGGTGGGTGATGACCTGGTGCTGCGTGATCTCGGTTCCGTCAACGGTACTTATGTCAATGGCGAGAAAATCGACGAGGTGAAGCTCAAGGATGGAGATCGCATGCAGTTTGATAAGGTTCACTTTATTGTATCCGCACCCTGACGCTCAGACGCAGGGCCATACCCTCTTTTCTCCAGCAATGTCGTAATTTCATCGATGTGCGCCTGATCCCGGGTTTCGATGGTGATGGAAACACCAATCTGGCCGATAGGCGCTGAAGCGGAAAAACGATGGTGGTGGACTTCAAGGATATTGGCCCCGGCTTCCCTGAAGATGCCAAGCAGTTGTTCAAGTTCCCCCGGACGATCCGTGATCACCGAATCAAGTTTTGCGATCCTGCCATCGAACGTCAGACCCCGGTTGATAATCTTGGATAGCAGGTTGACATCAATGTTGCCGCCGGAAATGATTGAGACCACTTTCTTGCCCCTCAGTTGTGGTACTCGATTATTCAGTAGTGCCGCCAGGGTTACCGCAGCCGCCCCTTCTATCACCAGCTTTTCGATTTCGAGCATCAGCATGATCGCGTTGGCAATTTCTTCGCTGGTCACACAGACAATGTCGTCCACCAGCCGATTGACGGTCGCAAGGTTCCTTGGCGCAACTGTTCGGATGGCAATACCGTCTGCGATGACTGGCGACGGCGTGAGATTGACAACCTTGCCCGATTGCAGAGATTGATGCATGGCATCACAACTGGATTCTTCCACACCGATAATCTGGACAGATGGTTTTACCGCCTTGACGTAGGTTGCGATACCGGAGATGAGGCCACCACCACCGACTGGCACCAGGATCGCATCAATATCCTGCGCGATAGGGTCCTCCAGCAGATCAACAGCCAGGGTTCCTTGGCCCTCGATTACCTTATTGTCATCAAATGGATGAAGGTAAACGCGGTTTTCTTCCCTGACAATGGCCTGTGAAAGCTGGTAGGCCTCTTCGAACGTTTCACCTTCGAGGATGACTTCTGCGCCCCAGTGTTCCGTGGAACGGACCTTGACCAGGGGACTGTGCCTGGGCATGACTATTTTTACCGATATCCCCATCCGTCTCGCATGATAGGCTATCGCCTGGGCGTGATTACCTGCGCTGGCGGCGATGACTCCCCGGCGTTTCTCATCGGGGGTAAGACTTTCCAGCTTGTTCAGCGCACCCCGTTCCTTGAACGAGCCGGTCATCTGCAGGTTTTCCAGCTTGAACAAGGTCTCGCAGTGACACATATCTGAAAGTGTGTGCGAGTAAATAAGCGGCGTTGGACTCAGGTTAGGTGAAACAAGCGCGTGAGCCTGCTTGATTCCCTCCTTTGTTAGATCGGTACTCATGGCAGTCTGTGTCCGGTCGTTTTATCCTGGGACTGGCTTTATGGGGGGAGGCGGATTATAACTGAGTTAACCCGCGACACCACCGGGACAAGAATCTGATGCAAGGACCCGCCCATGGCGCAGTATAAGAAAAAGACCATCGAAATCCTGGGTAAGAAGATGGCTTACGTTGAGGAAGGCGAGGGGGACGCCATCGTTTTCCTGCATGGCAATCCGACTTCTTCCTATCTCTGGAGAAACATCATTCCCTACCTGACGGGCCTGGGCAGATGTATTGCGCCTGACCTGATTGGTATGGGAGATTCGGAGAAGCTCGACGGAAGCAATGCCGACAGTTATACCTTTGTAGAGCATCGTAACTACCTGGATGAATTACTGTACAAGCTGGAGGTGACGGACAAGGTGGTGCTGGTGATCCATGACTGGGGTTCCGCTCTCGGCTTTGATTGGGCCAACCGGCACCAGGAGGCAATGCAGGGAATTGCCTATATGGAGGCGATCGTGAAGCCGCTGGAATGGAGCGAATGGCCCGAGAGTGCTACCGGGATTTTCCGGGGCTTACGATCAGAAGCGGGTGAAGACATGATCCTGGAAAAAAACCTGTTTGTAGAGACGATCCTTCCTGGCTCCATCATTCGTGATCTCAGCGAAGAAGAAATGGCGGTGTATCGGCAGCCGTTTATCAATGCAGGAGAGGACAGGCGCCCCACATTGACCTGGCCGAGGCAAATACCCCTGGGTGGTGAACCGGCTGATGTTGTTCAGATTGTTGCTGATTATGCCGAATGGTTAAGCGGCTCGGACCTGCCTAAATTACTGGTGAGCGCTGAGCCGGGTGCCATTCTGACGGGTCCGGCACTCGAATTTGTCAGGACCTGGCCCAACCAGAAAGAAGTGAAGGTGACTGGAAACCATTTTCTCCAGGAGGATTCCCCGGATGAAATTGGTGCGGCTGTGGCGGAATTCGTTAGAGAAATGAGGGTGCCGCGTTCTCAGCCAAGCTGATTGAATTCGGTGAAAGTTCGAGACCGGGCCAGCCTGGTAATGACGACTAATGGAGATCAGAGGTTCCCTAAATGCCCTATGTAACGAATGACGACGCACGACTTTATTATCAGGTCATCGGCGAAGGAAGTGCCATTACCTTCGCCCACGGCGCTGGTGGTAATGCGGCGAGCTGGTACCAGCAGGTGCCGTTTTTTTCTTCCAGCTACAAGACTATCGTGTTTGACCACCGGGCATTTGGGCGCTCCGAATGTAAGCCTGAAAATTTTCATGGAAGCCGGTTTAGCGATGACCTGGCGGCGGTTCTTGACGCTGCTGAGATAGAGAAAACTGCCCTGGTGTGCCAATCCATGGGTGGCTGGACCGGTATCAGCTTCTCCCTCAAATACCCGGAACGTGTGAGCTGTCTGGTCATGTCGCACACCACCGGAGGGATAACCAGTAGCAAGATTCGGACTGCCCTGGCGGAAATAGCGAAAACCCGCGGCGCGGCGAAGGAGCCGTTTGGAAGTCTGGCGCTCGCTGCAGATTTGCCGGACAAGGATCCGGTGAAATCAAACCTTTACAACCAGATCGCTAATTTTAACGTGATCATCAATCTGGAGAAGATTCTGGCTGGAATCACGGGTGCAGGAACCGAAACCCGTGAAGAACAGCTTAAGGATTTTAAAGTGCCGACGATGTTTATTACTTCTTCCATGGATGTATTGATGCCGGCGGAGGCTATTTATGAGGCGGCGGGGATGATCAGGGGCGCGGAAGTGAAGTTTTTTGACGGGATTGGGCATTCTTCCTATTTTGAATGTCCCGAAGAATTTAACGCCGTCGTTGCAGAGTTTGTAGCGAAACATTCTGATTGAAGGATTTGACGGGCATGGCCAAGGTAAGTAACAGACCGATTGCAATCATCGGGTTGTGCATGCCAGAATTGTAGATCATTGCAGTAAAAGAGTGACAGCAAATGCGGGTTCGTGCTTCATGCGAGCTTGAATTACATCTTGGCGTGGCAACGCCGCTCATTTTGATGCTACGTCCGCAAAGCGGTGCGTCACAGTGGATATCGAGTGAGGAATATACCTTCTCACACCCGGTTTCCGTGGTTGAGTACTCCGATATTTTTGGCAATCTGTGCCAGCGGCTAGTCGCCCCGGCTGTGGAATTCAAGATCAAGACTTCTGCCGTGGTCGAAACCGCGGATGTGATCGATCGGTTGCCTGGTGCTCCCTTTATTAGCGTGCAGGATCTGCCGGAGAAGGTTCTGGCCTACCTGGTGCCGACGAGATATTGTGAGTCGGACCGGCTCGGAGCCGCGGCGATGAAGATCGTGTCGGGAGAGGATCCGGGCTACAACCAGGTCGATAAAATCACTCGCTGGATCAGGGACAATTTACCCTATACACCCGGAAGCAGTGATATCCCGCTATCTGCAGTTGAAGTACAAAAGCAGGGCCACGGTGTTTGTCGTGATCTTGCACATCTCGGCATCGCCTATTGCCGAAGTATCAGTATCCCGGCACGAATGGTGGTGGGTTACCTTTACGGGCTTGAGCCAATGGATCTTCATGCCTGGTATGAAGCCTACATCGGGGACAGGTGGTATACCTTCGATGCGAGCCAGGAAGCACTGAAAGGCGGAAGGGTTGCCATTGCCTATGGTCGCGATGCTGCAGATTGTTCGATATTCCACCAGTTTGGTCCCCTGCCAACCTACAGTGCCATGCAGGTCTCGGTTGACCTGCTGTCAGATTGACTGCACCCTGACCCTGACCTCAAGGTTCGGTTTCTCACCTTTGGGACCCGTGAAGCGACCAGAAACCGGTGGTATTGCTTCCGGTAAAATAGAAACCGCCGTGGGAATGTGGTGGCAGCCGGTGACTTGCCTGCTGGTGGGGTCAAAACCTTTCCAGCCGGCACCGGGCAAATAGACTTCAGCCCAGGCATGGGTAGATCCATAGTCCAGTTCTGTTGCTGGCGCGTGCAGATAACCGCTGACAAATCGAGTTGCCAATCCAAGCCTTCTTGCGGCACACATAAACAACCAGGCATAGTCGCGGCAAGAACCTGAAGCTGACTGCAGCGTCTGTGCAGGAGATTGTACGCCGGGTTCTTCGCGGACCCGGTATTGATTTTCGGAGCCTATTACCTCGCTGATCTGGCTCAGCAAGGCATATGTCTCAATGGATCTGGGTCGGTTGAATTGTGCCAGCCAGTCCTCAAATAGCTGGTTACTTTCCTGTTCATGCTGCAGATACGGCAGGAGTGCGCGTTGCTCTGCCTGCTCGTACTCGAAAGGATATTCGACTGCATAGCCTTCAACAATAAAATCCAGGGGCCATTCATCATAGTGCTGTACCACGACCTCACTAACAATTTTTAACTGGCGCGTAGGTTTGGCAAACTTGGTAATAGCAACCGAGTTGTCCAGTTCATCCCTGTGCCATTTCACGGTCGCATTTGGTGTGATGGCAAGAGTTGAGCTCTCTATGCGAATATCGTGGCCTTCACGGGGACGCATTAACAGCTTGTGTGGACCAAGCGTGACTTCGCTCTGGAAATCATAAATTGTTTCGTGAAACAGTTTAAAGCGGCGCATGGAACTATTATTTACTGTGATCGGATGAGGGTCGATATTTTTTACGTATATCCAGAATTATCCGGCTATCCTGCTCAGGACTCGCCAATAAGCCTTTGATATGGGTTTCCACGAGTTCTTCGACGGTCTTGTAGGACAAAACATCTTTGCCGTCTTTTTGCAAAACCACCTCGGGCGGATTGGTTCGGTAATAAACGCGGGCTTTCAAGGAGCCCCCGGATTCCACATCCTGGCCAGGCGGCGCTACTGTTTCGCGTGGACTATGACCGGTAACTCCGAATAGCCCTTAACAAAGCTGGATAACACACGCACGGGTTCACCCACAACTTCCACGGTCTCGAATCGGCTGAGGATTTCCTCCCACACGATTCGCAGTTGCATTTCAGCGAGACGATTGCCCATGCAGCGGTGAATTCCAAAACCAAATGACAGATGATGACGTGGATTGGCGCGGTCGATGATGAATTCGTTCGGACGATCAATGACTTCTTCGTCACGATTGCCGGAAACATACCACATGGCGACCTTGTCACCTTCCTTGATGGTTTTGCCACCAACGACTGTATCTTCCATTGCCGTGCGACGCATGTAGGCGAGCGGGGTCTGGAAACGAATAATTTCCGGAACCATCTTCGGAATCAGTCCCGGGTTGGCTCGAAGCTTATCGTACTCGTCAGGGAATTCGTTGAGGAAATACACACCGCCTGAAAGGGAATTGCGGGTCGTATCATTGCCGCCGACAATTAACAGGATGAGATTGCCCAGGTATTCCATGGGTTCCATATTCTGGGTATCAGGGTTGTGCGCCATCATTGAAATCAAATCGATGTCTTCTGACGGGTCGTTATTGACACGTTCGTTCCAGAGCCCGGTAAAGACCTCAAGACATTCCAGAAGCGCCGCGCGGCGTACGGGTTCCGGTGTTGGACCACCCGCCAGTTCGCCACTGGTTGCCATGTCGGACCAGTAGGTGAGTTTGCGTCTTTCTTCAAACGGGAAGTCAAACAAGGTGGCGAGCATCTGTGTTGTCAGTTCAACCGACACCAGATCAACCCAGTTGAATTCTTCTCCAATGGGTAAGTTATCCAGAATTTTCCCTGCCCGTTCACGGATAATGGGTTCCAGCTTGGCGAGGTTCAATGGCGCAACGGCATTAGTTACCGCCTTGCGTTGCACGTCGTGCTTGGGAGGATCCATCGAAATGAAATTTGGCGTGCGGAAGTCGAGCGGACGATCTGGCAAGGTGATGCCGTCTTCAGATGAGAAAATATGATGGGCTTTATCCACCTGCATGATGTCGTTGAACTTGGTGATTGACCAATAAGGGCCAAACAGACTTTCTTCGCAATAATGAACAGGATCTTCCTTACGAAGTCGTTCGAAGTAGCCCCAATGCGTATCGGTTTCAAATAAGGCCGGGTCGCTGACATTGATTTTATCTAGTGGAACTGACCATGGATCTGCCGTTGTAAGATCGAGCTTTTCGATGACTGCTTCACTCATAGGGAGAACTCCTTTGCGTTTAATAATCAGCGCTTAATATTGAAATTCGGGTAACTGGACCACGATGCCGTCAAGTTCCTCGGTCAGAGGGATCTGGCAGCTCAAGCGGGAATTACTCTCCCTGTCAGGGTTGAGGTCCAGCATGGACTCTTCCGTTTCTGATGGTTTTCCGGCCTTCTCCATCCAGGCATCATCGACGATGCAATGGCATGTCGCACAGGAGCACTCGCCGCCGCAATCGGCATCAATACCCGGTACAAGGTTACCGGTTGCCAGAGACATCAGGCTGTCGCCTACCTCTCCCTCGATAACATGCTCTGTACCGTTATGTTCGATGAACTTCACTGTAGGCATATCACTTCTTCTCCGCTTTTCTTTTCATGAAGGACCGCTATGGGACCATTTAGGGTTTGTGCTCGTTGATTTGCTCTAGCCGCACATCATATAAGGGTATGTTCTTGTCGCGAATCGTCTTATGTGTCACTATTCTTGTCATTTGGTGACAAAAGATCAAGAGGACGGCGCAAACTTCATGCAGGAAATGCCGACAGCCTACGCGGTCATGATGGTGAGAGATGCCTCACAACAGGGCGAAGACCTCTTGTATGACCTCACTATAGACCTGGAAGTTATTGAAAAACAAGAATTTTTTCCGTTCGACGATTTTCTCACTATTCTCGACCGCTATACCCGCTGGAACGACCAGCTGGACTGGGGATTTGAATTTGGTCACCGCCTGGGAATAGCCAGCCATGGTGCCCTCGGATTTGGCGCCATGTCTGCTCCTACCGTCCGTGACGGCCTTACATTTCTGGCTCGATACATTCGTACCCGCGCCTGCTACGCGCGCAGCAGTGTCATTACTGCCAACGATACCATCAAGGTGACGATCACACTGGATGAGCAGATGCAGCCCTACATTCGGCGAATGAGTGAGACCCTCAGCATGATTTTCCAGTCATATATTGAGTCTGCAGGTGCCAGCAGTGCCCCTACCTTGTGGCACTTTCCTTTTCCGGAACAGGAAGACAGCGCCTTCTATGCACGGTGGCTGCATGGGGGATACAGGTTTTCGGCTGATGTGCTGATGTTGGAGGTGCCGGGTTCCGTGGGAATGGTGGTGTCCGCGCTTCGTGATGAAACAATCTATCAATCCAGCATCGCGCAATGCGAGGCGATGCTCTCATCGATGAGGGAAGATCCCACCTTAGCGAGAGTAAGAAACAGCCTGTCTGCTGCCTATGAAATGAGAATGAATGAAACATCTCCCAGTACGCCTATCCCTGATGCGATCCATATCGCCGATACCATAGGTATTTCCAAGCGCACATTGATCAGGAAACTCAAAGAGTGCGGTACGACATTCCAGAAGGTTAGGGATGGTTTGTTAAGAGAAAAAATCCAACGACTCATACGCAGGGAACAGTTACCCATGCTCGAAATTGGTCATCGACTTGGTTATCAGGACGCGGCAAACTTCAGCCGCGCCTGCAAGCGATTGTTTGGCGAACCTCCCGGTTCCCTGCGCGCCCGATTACTTTTTTAGAAGGCTTTTCAAATCGAATTCGGTGTCTGCAAGCTGCGCCGTATCCACCTGCTTTCCATATAACTGCTTGGCGATCATAAATTCACGGGGACTGTTTACAGCATCCACTGCAACCACAGCGCCCTTGTGGAGATAAAACACGGCGAATTCGTTAGCGGCCTTATCACCTCGCAGGACTTGTGTCGTGCCGTCAGAAGAGAATCCAAGCATCTGCAGCTTCAATTCATACTGATCAGACCAGAACCATGGGACAGCAGCATATGACTTATCACCGCCTGCCATATTGGCCGCGGCAGTTCTAGCCTGGTCCATGGCATTAGGTACCGACTCAAGGCGCAAGCGGCGACCCAGTATCGGGTTAGGGTGGTTGGTGCAGTCACCGGCGGCAAAAATATCAGGATCGGATGTCCTGCAATGATCATCGACGACGATACCGTTATCACAGGTGAGTCCGGCCTCGAGTGCTAGCTCGATGTTGGGAATAATGCCGATTCCGATAATAACAAGATCGGCTTCAATAGACGTTTCACCGCAAATGACACGCTCTACATGACCGTCGCCTTCAAAACCGGAACAGGCGGTGCTGACGTGAATGTTCACGCCGCGGCTGGTATGCAGGTCGTGGTAAAACTGGCTCATCTCAGGCGTGGTGACGCGCTGCAGTACGCGCTCTTCCATTTCAAGCACGTTCACCCGCAGACCTGAAACGACCGCCACGGATGCGACTTCAAGACCAATGTAGCCACCGCCGACGATACATACGCTCGTAGCAGACTTCATGGCGGCGCTGATATCATCTACATCGGCGATAGTGCGCAGGTAATAAATACCAGGCAGATGACTACCTTCGATGGTCAGTTTTCTCGGACGGCCACCGGTTGCGATCAACAGCTTTTCATAGCTAATGGTGTCGCCGCCGGAAGTCGTGACAGACTTGTTCTCTCGATCAATGCCGGTGACGGTGGTCCCGGTGCGAAGGTCAATATTTCTGTCCGCATAAAATTTTTCCGGACGCAGGTAAACTTTTTCAAGACCCTGCTCCCCGGACAAGTATTGCTTGGATAGTGGCGGTCGCTGATAGGGAGGGTGGGATTCCTCTCCCAGAATGACGATACCGTCTTCATAGCCAGCCTGGCGAAGACTCGCCGCTGCCTGTCCCGCCGCATGACCTGCGCCAAGTATCACCATTGCTGCCATACATTTGTCTCGAATTGTGAAAGGGGTTTATTCTACCGAAGCCTGCTAGGCGGCGACAATGACCCGTATTGCCTCCATTTTCATATGCGCACCGTCAATTGCCTGGACCAGGCGTTCTTTCCTGAGGTTCAGGAATTCCAATTCCTCCTGCCGCACATTGTTGTTAACTTTCATCAGCTGTGTGAGTCTATCAATTTCCAGATTCATGGAGCGGGTCATCTTGCGCATAGCAGAATCGACCAGCACTGCCAGTCTTTTTATTGCCAGAGCCTGCGCCTGCGCTAACATTTCCTTTATGTCGCTGATTTGTGAGTCCAGAATCTTGTGCAGGGTGGCGGCCGGAATGTTCTGCAGGTCTTCGAACTCGTTAAATTCAAAAGATCCTGAAATATCATCCATATCCGGTGTAATCAATGCGCGTACCACCAGGGGCGGGAGGTAACGATCGGCCATGATTTCAACTGGAGCAACGCAATGGACCAGGTGCAGGACTTCCACCAGCAGTGTGCCTGCTTTTAGAGCAGGATGTTTGACAACGATCATCGCAGTGTTGCCAGTAATATCTGAGAGCACCACATCCAGCGCCTGTTGCACCATGGGATTCTCCCAGGTAAAAAACCCAACATCTTCTCTGGCGAGTGCAGTGTCCCTGTCGTAAGTGACGGAGATACCTTCTTCGGGCAGCTCTGGATAATGGAAGTGACCCAGCGTTTCAATACTTACCGATGT
This sequence comes from Pseudomonadota bacterium, assembly GCA_022571415.1. Classification (GTDB taxonomy): domain Bacteria; phylum Pseudomonadota; class Gammaproteobacteria; order Pseudomonadales; family Azotimanducaceae. The sequence goes on along the minus strand of JACZXW010000056.1, from coordinate 2,757 downwards.
ATGACGGATCATGGATTCAGTGGGTTTGATGCTGTGGATACCGTCCCCCAGTGGTTCCGATTCGAGTCCAAATGCTTCGAACGACATCTCCATATACAGCTCGAGTTCCTTGCCGCCCTGGCATTCGGCCACCTCCTTGAGGATCTTTGCCGAGGTTTGCCGGTGATGGGAATTCAATTCCAGTAACCGATCACGGCCCTTGTTCACACTGGAACGGCGCTCGGAATTGATCTCTCTTGCCTGGGCTATAAAAGCGTCAAGGTCCGAAGTTGCGGAAAATGATTCGAACAGTTCGTCAAATATGTTCTGACCTACAGGATTGGGTTCGGAAAACAGGTCCATCGCCTCGTGATACCAGCGGAACAGATTCCCGGCCCTGAATGGTGACATGAAAGGGATATGAATGGTCACGTCATTTAGCTGCCCGATGCGATCAAGGCGGCCTATTCTTTGCTCCAGCAAGTCTGGTCCCAGGGGCAGGTCGAACAACACCAGGTGACTTGCAAACTGGAAGTTGCGGCCCTCGCTGCCAATCTCGGAACAGATCATTACCTGTGCGCCTTTCTCGGTTTGCGAAAAGTAATTGGCAGATCGATCCCTTGCGATCAGATCCATGCCTTCGTGGAATACTGTGGTGCGAATCACCGTCGTATTTTTGAAGTGCTGTTCCAGGGAAGAGGCCGTCTGCTGGTTGGCGCATATCACCAGAAATTTATGGCTGGCGCTTGTCAGGAGTTCCCTTAACCAGGCGGCTCTCGGGTCAAACTCTGCCCAGTCATCACACTCTGTTTCCGGAAAGTAACTTTTCGTTTCATTGTACTCTGGTGGCAGGGGCAGTTGCCTGGGTTTGACAATACGCTGGGTGAAACCTTCGACCGAAGTACGAACATTTCTAAACAGGACCCTGCCGGTTCCATGGCGATCAAGGAGAGCTGCAATAAGCTGGTCATCATCCGCTGCTTCGCTGTTACCCAGTATGCCCCGAATCCGTTTGCGCGCAGCTGACCTGGCAGCATCATCGCCGTCCATCAGTTCATCGACGGCACCGGCAACCTCCTGGAACTTTGCCTCTTCTGCCAGGAATGTGTCGTAATCGTGATAACGATTCGGATCCAGCAGGCGCAGTCGGGCAAAGTGTCCGGCTTTGCCCAGCTGTTCCGGGGTAGCCGTTAGCAGCAGCAGACCATGGGCTGCATAAGACAGCTCTTCCACCACGCGATATTCGTCGCTCGCCTCCTGGCCGGATGCTTCGCCTTCCGGCCTGGGTGTCCATTTCAGGTGATGGGCTTCGTCCACGACCACAAGGTCCCACTTACTCTGGATCGCTTCATGCAGGCGCCCCGGGTTGTCGGTGAACAGGTCGAGTGAACACAGGACAAGTTGCTGGGCTTCGAATGGATTATCGAGTCCGGGATCATCGTCTTCAGATTCCCGTGCATTGTCAGCCATAATTTGCTGGCAGCGGTCCTCATCCAGCACAGTGAATTGCAGGTTGAATCGGCGGATCATCTCAACGAACCATTGAAAGGTGAGCGCCGGTGGTATCACCACGAGCACTCGCCGGGCACGACCGGTTTGAAGTTGTTGATGAATAATCAAGCCGGCTTCGATGGTTTTTCCGAGGCCAACCTCGTCTGCCAGGAGGACTCTGGGTGCATACCGGCTGGCGACTTCGCTGGCGATGTAAAACTGGTGCGGGATGAGAGAGACACGTGGGCCATAGAGTCCGCGTGAACTGGACCCGGAAGATCGCGCGACCTGCATCAAGGTATGATAGCGAAGATTGAACCAGCGATTATCATCCAGCTGGTGCGTGAACAATCGTTCTTCCGGTTTGCTAAAACGCACGTTAGGGTCAAGCTCGGTTTCCACCAGGCTGATGTTCGTGCCGAGGTAGTCGCCGTGGTAGACGAATAAATCATCATGGTCAACCACCGAGGTTACGGTAATCGTGATGCCGTCCAGGGTCTGAATCTGGTCACCAGGGTTAAACTTTACCCGGCTGAGGGGTGCCTGGCTTCGCGAATAGGTACGTTCTTCACCCACCAGGTCGAAATAACACGAGACCTGGCGATGCTCGAGACGAATAATACGACCCATCCCCAGTTCAGGCTCGGCGTTGCTTATCCATTTTTGCCCTGTTTTGAAATCAGCCATCGCTTCTAGTAACTACTGGAAAGTATCAAGGGATAGGTTATTGTATGAGCCCGAATCATGCAGATGAAATCCATGGACCAAACGACTAAAACAGAGCTGGAAGCCGCTGCCTTCAGGCGTCTGCTACAGCATCTTGATGACAACAAGCATGTACAGAATATCGATCTGATGAATTTGGCCGGCTTCTGCAGAAATTGTCTCAGCAAGTGGTACAGGGCGGCGGCAGAGGATAAAGGAATTGAAATGGATTATGAAGAGGCGAGGGAAATTATCTACGGCATGCCCTATAAAGAGTGGAAAACACTCTACCAGAGGCAAGCCACAGCTGAACAGGTCGCTGCATTTTCCGAAAAAAATCCCGGGCATTAGTGGCTTACAGTAAATTGGCGTCCTGGCTCCCGCCAGGACAGTAATATCAGACTCAGCAATAGGAATTGGACACAACCATGCGGCTAGCGGTATTTCTGCTCCTGGTTTTGGGGGTATCGCAAGTGATGGCTGACAGGCTTTCCGCACATCAGCAACTCGCTCTCGATATATTCAAAGAACTGATTGAAACAGATACGACACATTCCACCGGCGATACAGCGGTTGCCGCGC
>JACZXW010000143.1 GCA_022571415.1 Pseudomonadota bacterium | reverse complement strand
AGTCGTAGACTGACGGAGTCCCAGAGTCGACACGGTATGCTGCCGCCTTTCCTCACACGTGGCGCCCCATGAACTGAGCCTTAAGATGCAGCCGCGTTGTTATACTATCTTTGTCTGGCAATTGTCCCGGTGGTATTACAAGGTGTCCGAAACCGATTCCCCATTTAACAATGCCGAATTCCGAAAGCTTTTCAGTGCACAAGTTATCGCGCTGGTAGGCACCGGCCTGGCAACAGTCGCGTTGACGTTATTGGCCTACGATCTGGCCGGTGGCAATGCCGGGGTCATACTGGGTCAGGCACTTGCGATCAAGATGATAGCCTACGTCGTCTTTGCCCCGGTTGTCGGTGGTTTCGCACATCGATTCAATCGCAAGCACCTGCTGATCAGCCTGGACCTGGTTCGTGCTTTAACCGTACTGGCAATGCCATTCGTGACTGCAGTCTGGCATATCTATCTGCTCATCTTCGTGCTTAATGTATTTTCGGCGGGATTCAAACCCGTTTTCCAGTCAACGATTCCCGACTTGATACCAGATGAGCGGCAATATACACGAGCGCTGTCTTACTCACGCCTGGCCTATGACCTGGAGAACCTGCTCAGCCCCCTGCTGGCGGGAATTGCCCTGTTGTTCTTCGGTTACAGCTTTTTGTTCATGGTCAATTCTCTCGCATTCCTCATTTCGGCTTTCATCATCCTCATAACCGTCATCCCCCAGGCTGAACAACTTGATCGACCGGGTGGCCTCTGGCACGAAATCAGTTTCGGCGTGCGATCTTATTTGAAGACACCCAGACTCCGCGGCATGCTGGCGCTCTATCTTGGTGTTGCCTGCGCCAGCGCCATGGTCATTGTCAACACCGTGGTCTATGTCAGGGACCAGCTGGGGGGTTCAGAAGCCGACGTTGCCATGGCCCTGGCAGCTTCGGGCGCCGGATCCATGTTGACCGCTTTGACATTGCCTAAAATTCTTGATCACTTCAACGATCGACAAGTGATGCTTTGTGGCTCACTGGTAATGAGCGCCGGGCTGATGCTTATTTATACCAATCCCACCTACGCGGAAGTGTTGGCCATCTGGTTTGTTATCGGTATCGGCTGGTCCACAGTACAGACACCAGCAGGGCGAGTCGTCAATCGATCTTCTTCTGTCGCAGACAGGCCCGCGTATTTCTCTGCCCAGTTCGCGCTCACCCACGCATGCTGGATGATCGCCTACCTCGTCGCCGGTCATCTCGGCGTCTTGCTCGGGATCGAAACAACCGCGCTGCTTTTGGGCCTGGCGGTCGCATTGTTTACAATATCAGGCACCGTCATCTGGCCCCACCACGATTCACTAACGCTTGAGCACCATCACGCTCAACTAAAGCATCAACACCTACATACCCATGACGAACACCACGATCATCTCGAGCATAAAGAGGATGTACCCATCTCTCACAGTCATGAGCACCAACATACCGATTTCACGCACTCACATGTTTTTGTGATTGACGATCATCATCCCGAGTGGCCGCGTTAGAAGGAAGCCAATACCACGTACCGGATCACCAGGTAGCCCATAAACAGCTGGAACAGAAATATCAGGAAAATGAGCCCAGTCACCACTTTTCCTGGACGGATCTGTGGGGGTAGATGCTTGTGATGTAAATACAAAGTCGCACCACTTTGAATCGGTAGAAACAATGCCGCAGTGATTGCACCGATTGTGACGAGGAACACCGGATTCTCAAACATGAGGTAAACCAGCAGACCCACCACAGGAACCAGCAGTATATCCGCGAATGATTTTCTTCCTCATCTCCAGGTTTTGCCGTTGGAGGAATCCCAATTCGATCAGGTAGTCTGGAATGAAACGACCACCGCCAGCGACAGCCGCAAGCGTAGTGGAAAATAATATAAAGAAGGCACCGATACCAAAAACCCACAATGCCCAGGGGCCGAGTGTCTGCGTAAACATATTGGAAAGTACTGAAATCGTCTCAAGGCCGTTCGGCGTTTCACCGAGATCATGCAGCACACCCGCGCCCAGGATGTAAAAAGGCAATGTGGCGCAGGTAAGAATAACCAGCGTCACCCACACATCCATGTGCAGAACCTTAACCCAGCCCCGGGCCCGCTCGAGCCAGGCCTCGTGGTCTTCGCTTTCACCGATGAATCCCGGATAGCCTTTTTCAATACACCAGTAGGTATAGGTTGAAGTTTCACCCGAATTTACCCCGGTATATCCATAGACGGCGAGCGCCAGTACCAGGTATTCCATCGGAAATTCAAAGGATAATCCCAGCACCAGGTCCGCAGAAGTCAGCTGGTATTGGGTGAACTGCATCATGATGGCGCAAACCAGGGTCGCGACGGTAAAGGAAAGCACCAGGAACAGCATAATTCGCTCCAGCCCTTTGTAACCACCGGAACCCAGAATCACCATGGTGGCTACCGCCACCATGGCTGTTGCCCACCTACTGTCAATCTGCGGAAACAACAATGACAACGCCTGCCCCGCTCCTCCCAGGATACCGCTGACGCCCATGATCCCCGGAACAAAGGCAATGAGACCCAGCCAGATAGGCCAGCCCACCGGACCCCTTGGACCCCAGAGTTTTCCCGGCAAGCGATTCAATGCCCTGAGGTAAGTATCGCCAGAGACGATGGTGTAACGCGCCAGTTCAGCCTGCACCAGGGATTTTATCCAGCAGGACATCAGCACCCACCAGAGCAAAATGAAACCCGCGGCGGCGCCAAGACTCGAGGTAAGGATGATTTCGCCGGATCCAACGATGGAACCGGAGATGATCAGACTGGGTCCAAGGTATTTAACGCGCGCCCGCCAGTTGGCGGGTGGGGGCTGAATGTTCCCGCTAAAGGTATAGGGGTCAGTCTCGGCTACGCCTCTTTCTTTTTCAGGCAACATTCGCTAACTGCAATTAAGTTTGAGGTATCCTATCAGATATTATTTAGGCATTTGTTGTTGATCGGGAGGCACACTTATCAGCGATTCCCATGCGCGTTTTCATGTCGGTCAACAGGTCCGGCATCTGCTCTTCAATTATCGCGGATTGATCTACGATGTGGATGCATCGTTTTCAGGCACGGATGAATGGTACGAACAGATGGCAAGATCAATGCCACCAAAAGATGCGCCCTGGTATCACGTACTGGTACATGAGGCGGATCATGTTACTTATGTGGCGGAGCAGAATCTCGAAGCTTATGGTGGTAGGGGCTATATCGATCATCCTCACCTTGATGTCTATTTCAAAGGATTCAAGGATGGTATCTATCAGCCTAAGCGGTCCCTGAATTAAGTACTGCAGCACACAATACCGAAACGTAATATTAATTAAATCAATATCTTAGTGAGACTCTTGTTACCAACATGGCACTGCTGTGCATAACAATACTCAACAGTTTCACACAAAACGTCCGTAAGGAATTATTGTGATTTTCATGTCCCCTGGTGTGGGGTGAACTCAACCGGTCGATGCAACATCTAATCTCTATTGATAGAGAGGAGGATGTTGAAAATGAAGCGCAGAAAGAGGATTAGCTACACCGAGACTGACAAGGCTCTGATGTGGGATCGCTGGCA
>JACZXW010000142.1 GCA_022571415.1 Pseudomonadota bacterium | reverse complement strand
CTGGTTGGTTAACCCAATTGGACAGTTAAAAAGAGAAGTATCCATACCGGTGTTTGCGGTGTCAGCCATAGGTAGTGGTAAGGAGGCCGAAGATATTCTGGCCAATGGCGATGCGGACATGGTGGCCATGACCCGTGCCCAGATTGCTGACCCGGAATTTGCCAATAAAATCCGCGAAGGACGCGAAGACGAAATTTACCACTGTCTGCGTTGTAATCAGGGTTGTATTGCCCGCTTGTTTCGCGGATCAGGGATCACCTGCACGATCAATCCAGGTACCGGGCGGGAAGAGGTGTTTGGTGAGCAAACGTTGCAAGCTGCAAAAGAACCAAAACACTGGGTCGTCATAGGTGGCGGCCCGGCCGGAATGAAGTCGGCAGAAGGACTGGCGAAGCGGGGACATCAGGTGACCTTGCTGGAAAAGGGGGCCGAACTGGGGGGGCAGGTGAATTATATTATTCAACTTCCACGGCGTGATTCATTTGCCTGGATAACGAAAGATCTGAAGGTCCATCTGGCCAAATCGGGTGTTGATGTGCACCTCAAAACAGAGGCCAGTTACGACCTGGTTAAATCGCTGAATCCGTACGGTGTGCTAGTGGCTCCTGTCTCCCTGCCCGATCGCAGTGGGTATTCCGATGTAATCCCACTGGTTGAAAAGGTGCCGGGTATTGACAATGCGCATGTCATGACCGGCATAGATGTGCTGGAAAAGCCGGACAAGGTTGGTGATAAGGTGCTGTTACTCGATGATGAAGGAAACCGGTATTCTGCCGGCATCGCGGAATTTCTGACTGAACGTAATCACAAAGTCCACCTGGTTACCCGCTGGAATGCCTTGTTTCACAAACTGGCCGTGACCCTGGATCAGCCGGTTGTCTACGCTAACCTGTTTAAAAGCGGCATGACCCATACACTGAACTCCTGGCTTACCACGGTAGACGACGGGGCTGTGGAAATAATGAACCTCTACACCAGAGACCTTGAAGTGCTGGATGGTTTCGATACCATTGTGCTGGTTGTCAGGCATCTTCCCTGCGACGTACTGTACTTTGAGCTTAAGGAAAAACTGTCTAATGTGCATCGAATCGGTGATTGTGTCGCACCGAGAAGGACGGACCACGCTATTTTTGAAGGTTTCCTTGCAGGACGTGAGATGTTTGATAACTGGACGCGCTATATAGAACCTGGTTCTATTGAGCAGTTTGATGGACCCATAGCAAAGGAAGAATTTACTTACTGAGACCAACAAAAGATGCCCTGGTGCAGCTTCACTATAAGCTAAAACAGAATTTACTCTGGCACTTTACTCTGACCCCAGAATTTACTTTACTCTGACCCGAATGGCACTTACTTAAGACTAAACATTTGAATTGACTTAAAAAAAGACCGGCCCAGTGGTAGGCTGTAAATCACCAAACCCACAACCAACCAAAGGAACCGGTCCCCATGCATCCTACCCGCACTTTCGCCAATCATCAACACCGTCGTATCAACGCATACCGTGCAAACAGTGATAGTTATTGCTGTTTCAATCTGCTGACCAGCGATACGCTGCTGGATAAAGTCGAGGATTTGCTCCCGCCACATAGGGAGCGCCTTTATCCACCAACGGAAACGTTGTCGATGTTTCTTGCCCAAGCCATGAGCGCCGATCGCTCGTGCCAGTATAGTGTCAATCAAGCCGCGATCCAAAGGCTAGCAGGAGGGCTTTCTGCCGGTAGCACTTACACTGGAGGCTATTGCCGTGCCAGGCAGCGCTTACCGTTAGAAATGGTCTCCAGCCTGACGCGATACCTGGGCGAACTGATTGACCAGAAGGTACCTGACCAATGGCGTTGGCAAGGGCGGCAGGTGCGGATCATCGATGGCACCACCGTGACCATGCCGGACACGGCTGCTAATCAAGCGACCTTTCCCCAGCAGCGCGGTCAGCAGCCTGGGCTGGGTTTTCCGATTTGCCGTATGGTCGGGATTACCTGCCTGTCCAGCGGTGCTTTGATCAATTCAGCAATGGGACGATTTAATGGCAAGGGTGGTGATGAACAGACGCTCTTGCGCACGATACAGGATACCTTTCAACCCGGCGATATTGTCCTGGGGGATGCCTTTTTTGCCACCTATTTCTTCATCGCCGAGATGCAGGCCAGGGGCATTGATATCCTCATGGAACAGCATGGTTCCAGAAGACGGTCCACCGACTTCAGACGGGGTCAGAGGCTGGGACAGCGGGACCATTTGCTGATCATCGACAAACCTAAAATCCGGCCGGGCTGGATGAGTGAAGTACAGTATGACGCAGCGCCTGCATCGATTACTGTCCGTGAATGTAAGGTTGCCGGCAAAATCATGGTAACCACCATGAGTTGCCCAAAAACGGCACCCAAAGCCGCGTTAAAAGCCCTGTATAAAAGCCGTTGGAATGTAGAACTAGATATCCGTCATATCAAAGATACAATGGGCATGAACATCCTCAGTTGTAAGACACCTGACATGGTCATCAAGGAGATCTGGGTGTACTTGTTAGCCTATAACCTGATCCGCCTGATGATGGCGCAGTCGGCCTTGCTGGCTGACATCACACCACGAAGTATCAGCTTTAAACACTGTCTCCAACTGTGGCTGCTGTACGTGCAGAAGATCGATGTATTAGACCAAGATCAGCTAGCCACGCTATTCCTGTTAATGTCACAGCAACGGGTCGGCAACCGTCCTGGACGCATTGAGCCACGAGCGGTGAAACGAAGGCCGAAAGCCTATCCGTTATTAACCAAACCCAGAGTCCAAGCGCGCGAAGAGGTTAGAAAATATGGCCATCCAAAGAAGCTTAAGTAAGTGCCATTCTACTCTGACCCCATATTTTCGAGGGAAAAGTGCGGTGCACGCGAAATGGAAAATCGCGTTCCTAAATGTACCATGGTGGTAATGCCATTTTTGGCACTAAAGTCCTGTATTACTAGACCGGACTTTTAGTAAAGGTGGTGCTGACTGCAACCGCAGAACAAGAGCGGTCTGCAAGTAGAAAATCTAGAACCTGTTTTTTGCACTCTACCGAACACCAATCAAGAGCCACCACTTGATCATGAGGAAACGGACGATCTAGCGACCGACCTCGCTGCCTCGACTGAAGAGTATTAGTCCAAACTTGAACCTACAGTCAGTATTCCATCAGGTCAGGCTCAATCGGCCGCTTGTCGCCAGAAAGCGGATGGTCGCCAACCGCTAATTTCAGTGATGCGACCTGTTGGAATCGGCCAAAAGCAGCTGTACACCATAATGGGTTTGGATCCTATTTCTTACCAGAAATTAGGAAAAGTGCCATATCAGAAGCACACCGTAATTATGATTCTCTGGTGAGGTTCAAACTGCTTGCTGTCTTTGTCGAGATCTCGACGCTTCAATATTCCTAAGAATTAATTGGATTCGACCCCAAAAGCCTCAGCTTGGATTGGCAATTCTGGCGCCGCGGCCTTAATATCAGATATTGTGAAATTTATGTAGATATAGTGATGTCGAATCAGGAAGAAATCGCCGCAATACGGGCAGAAATCAAGAAAAAGGAACGGCAACTTTATCGTGCGAACAAGGATATGAACGCTTGGAGCAAGAGC
>JACZXW010000055.1 GCA_022571415.1 Pseudomonadota bacterium | reverse complement strand
ATCTGCGCGAGCAAGACATACAGAAACTGACATTGCATTACCTGGACAATGTTATCGACGTAGAAATCTTCCTGGAAGAAAGTGCCACCAGTGGCAGGGAGAAACTAAAAGCGGATCTCACTGCGGCAGCCAGACCGCTAGGCTGGCTCGGTAAAGTTCTAATCTGGTACCCATAAACTGGGATGAATTGACCAGAACGAGCCAGGATTTAGAATCCAAGCGCGAACTGTTTTCCCCCGGGTTTAGGAGAACGCCCCGATAAAAAAGATCGTGCAACAGGAAGCTCCGTCACCAGCATCATTCGCAGATGGTGACAGACGACACGCCCGGTCTTTTGTTTCTGTTTTGAGCGTCGCATATGTTTTGCAGCCTGCATGGCCATTTTCGAATGGTCCATGGCGAATTCCCTGGCCGTCATTTCAGCGAGCATCTAGCCGCCCCTGTATACTGTATATAAAACCAGTATACTGATTACTGGGTATATGTACAGTAAAAACCCCAGTTCTGCCGCTTTTACTCAAGGGAGAAACCGAGGCCTTCACCCTGTTTTTGCACCAATATTTTGTCTCCGGCCTTGAATACACCGGCAAGGAGTTCCTGCGCCAGGCGATTTTCCACGTGCTTCTGAATGGCTCGTTTCAAGGGTCTTGCGCCATATACCGGGTCGTAGCCAACCTCGGCGATAAAATCGAGGGCTTCTTTGTCAAACTGCACGTAAATACCGATTTCCCTGATCCTGTCCTGCAAAACCCGCAGCTGAATCTGGGCAACATCCATGATCTGGTCCTTGGATAATGGATGAAATACCAGTGTGTCATCAATCCGGTTCAGGAACTCAGGCCGGAAGTGCTGCCCAACCACAGTCATCACCGCCTCCTTCATCTGCTCATAGGATCCCTGCGCCAGGTCCTGTATCAGCTCGGACCCGAGGTTTGAGGTCATCACCAGCACGGTGTTTTTAAAATCGACAGTTCGACCATGCCCATCCGTCAGGCGACCTTCATCGAGCACCTGCAGTAGGATATTGAATACGTCTGCATGAGCTTTTTCAATTTCATCCAGCAGAATCACCGAATAGGGTTTACGCCTTACATGTTCTGTTAGATAACCCCCTTCTTCATAACCAACATATCCCGGAGGAGCACCGATCAAACGCGCGACAGAATGTTTTTCCATAAATTCGGACATATCGATTCGAATCAGCGCATCCTCGGTATCAAAGAGGAATCGGGCCAGGGACTTGCAAAGTTCAGTTTTGCCAACACCGGTGGGGCCAAGAAACAGGAATGAACCGTTAGGTCTGTTCGGATCCGATAATCCGGCACGGGATCTGCGTACAGCATTTGCAACCGCGCTAACTGCTTCAACCTGACCTATCACTTGCTTATGAAGCTCATCCTCAAGTTGCAGTAATTTACCTTTTTCGCTTTCCAGCATCTTGGAAACAGGGATGCCAGTCCATTTGGAGACCACTTCTGCAATTTCCTCGTCGGTTACCTTGTTCCGCAATAACTGCATATTCGACGCTTCCATTTTTGACGATGCCTCCAGCTGATTGTCGAGCTTGGGAATAACGCCATACTGCAATTCAGACATCTTTGCGAGATCACCTGCCCTGCGTGCAGTTTCAAGGTCCAGTCGCGCCTGCTCCAGGTCCTCCTTCATCTGCTGGGCACCATGCATGATTGCTTTTTCAGCATTCCAAATTTCCTCCAAATCTGAAAATTCCTTTTCAAGTGAGGTTATCGTTTCGTCCAGGTCGGCAAGCCGTTTTATTGAACCCTCGTCTGTTTCATTTTTAAGGGCTTCCTTTTCAATTTTCAGCTGGATAAGACGTCTTTCCAGGCGATCCATGTCTTCCGGTTTGGAATCCATTTCCATGCGAATGAGGCTCGCCGCTTCGTCCATCAGATCAATCGCTTTATCCGGGAGTCGCCGGTCAGTAATGTAGCGGTGGGAAAGTTTTGCGGCAGCAATGATGGCCGGATCGGTGATATCCACACCGTGATGAATTTCGTATCGTTCCTTCAGTCCACGCAGTATGGCAATGGTATCCTGCACGTTTGGCTCATCTACCTGGACTTTTTGAAAGCGGCGCTCCAGCGCCGCATCAGATTCAAGATATTGGCGATACTCATCCAGTGTCGTTGCTCCGACGCAGTGTAATTCACCTCGGGCGAGCGCGGGCTTCAACATATTCCCGGCATCCATCGCTCCTTCAGCCTTTCCGGCGCCTACCATGGTATGCAGTTCATCAATAAAAAGGATGATGCTACCCTCTTGCCGCGCCAGTTCCCTGAGCACCGCCTTGAGTCGTTCTTCAAATTCTCCCCTGAACTTGGCCCCGGCGATCAGCGATCCCATATCCAGGGACAGAATTTTCTTGCCTTTTAGTCCTTCAGGAACCTCGCCATTGATAATTCTTTGCGCCAGCCCTTCTACGATGGCGGTCTTTCCCACGCCGGATTCACCGATCAGCACAGGATTATTCTTGGTGCGACGCTGCAGGACCTGGATTACCCGCCTGATCTCGTCATCACGGCCAATCACCGGATCCAGCTTTCCACTTTCGGCTTGTTCTGTCAGGTCGACCGTGTATTTTTCCAGCGCCTGGCGGGTGTCTTCCGCATTGGGGTCATCCACCTTGTCACCGCCCCTGACCTGGTCAATGACCCGGCCAAGGAAACTTTTCTGAATGCCATATTTTGTAAAAAGATCTCCCAGAACAGTCTTATCATCCAGGGCTGCGAGGATGACAACTTCACTGGCAATGAACCGGTCGCCCCGCTCTTGTGCGTACTTGTCTGCCAGGTTTAACAGCCGACCCAATTCCGGAGACATCTGAATGTCTCCGAGGTTTTCCGTGACTTTTGGCAGGGCTTCGACAAGATGCTCCAATTCCTCGCGGAAATTTGTTACATCAATGCCCATCTGTGCTAACAGCGGTTGAGTTGAGCCTGCTTTTTGGTTCAGTAAGGCCAGCACCAGATGCACTGGCTGCAGATAATTATGATCCTTTCCGGCGGCGATAGATTGCGCTCCGGACAGCGCGTCCTGCAATTTGCTCGTCAATTTATCCATGTGCATGCTGATACCTGATAGTTGGTTCTGTCGTCTATAGTGGGGGCGCTGGCAATTGATTCAAGCGCCACAAGCGCAACGCCGGTTGCTTTGAAGCAATCCCTATGGCAACTTGTCGAATCTCGCAGCAATGCAGGCTAAAGTGCCGGAAAATCATGAGTCAGGAGTCACAATCCAGTTTCGACAAGGCGTCCAACACGGGATTACGCCATCTTATCAATGCCACCCGTTTTTCCTGGCAGGGGCTCAAAGCTGCTGTGCAACGGGAATCTGCGTTTCGCCAGGAAATTGCACTAATTTTTGTACTCATTCCCCCTGGCATCTGGATCGCCGATTCACTGCTGGAATTCGTGTTGCTGATGGTCGTATGCCTGCTCGTGCTGGTCATCGAACTCCTGAACTCTGCTGTTGAAGCGGCTATCGACAGAATCGGCAATGAACACCACCCTATTTCTGCCCTGGCCAAGGACTATGGCTCGGCTGCGGTCATGATCTCCCTTGTTATCGTCGCCATGGTCTGGTCTGTCATGCTATTCGCACGATTGGAAAATCTGTAAACCTCTATGGCCGACAAGGTATACATCACGCCCCAGGGCGTTCGAAAACTTCGCGATGAATTGAATTACCTCTGGCGCGAGGAAAGACCTGAGGTCACCGAAAAAGTGTCTCAGGCGGCAGCGCTCGGCGACCGCTCTGAGAATGCCGACTATATCTACGGCAAAAAAAGACTACGTGAAATAGACAAGCGCATCCGCTATCTGACCAAACGCCTGGATAACCTGGAAATCGTCGACCGAAAACCGGATGACCAGGATAAAATATTCTTCGGAGCCTGGATGAAACTCGAAGATGAACATGGCGTAGTCAGTCACCTGCGGATAGTTGGCGCTGATGAATTTGACCTGAAAAAAGGATGGATAAGCCTTGAATCACCAATGGCGAAAAGCCTGCTTGGCAAAAGCAAGGGCGCCGAAGTACGGGTGAAAAGACCCAAGGGGGATATTGAAATGACAATCCTGGACGTCAGCTACGATCCATGGACTGAAAAATGAGAATTCGCTCATCACCCAGCCCGGTGGCCGGGTTGTTCGACACGTAAAACATCATGCGCTATGAAAGAGACAATATTAAGGGGATGCAGGCATACGTCTCCGGGGAACAGCCTGAAGATAAGCAGGCCATCAAGCTCAACACCAATGAGAATCCTTATCCACCAGCACCTGAAATCCAGCAGGTAATAGCGAACTTTGACGTTGAGGCGCTACGTCGCTATCCACCCGCTTCGGCTGATAAATTCCGGGATCTAGCCGCTTCACTGCACGCGGTTGAGCGCAACAACATCATTGCGACCCGGGGTGGAGACGAGCTGCTGCGTTTACTCATTACCACCTTCGTTAACCCGGGTGAAACAATCGCAATGACAGACCCGACCTATTCCCTATATCCCGTACTAGCGCAGATTCAGGATTGTCCCGTTGTGATGGTCCCCCTGAATGAGGACTGGTCACTTCCACACAACTTTGCCCGGCAAGTCAATGAGGCTAACTGCAAACTGGCTTTGCTGGTTAATCCCCATGCGCCTTCCGGCAAATTACTCAGTACGGACACGCTCGCATCTATCGCCTCAGAACTGGATTGCGTGCTGCTCATAGACGAAGCCTATGTGGACTTTATCGACGTTGAGTATGATTCAATTCCGCTGATTGTTGAGCAGGATAATATTGTCGTCCTGAGGACGTTGAGCAAGGGGTATTCTCTGGCCGGTCTTCGGTTCGGCTACGGAATCGGCGCGGAATCCCTGATCGCTCCAATGCTGGAAAAAACCCGCGATAGTTATAACCTGGATCTTTTATGCCAGCTGATTGCAGAGGTCGCAATTTCCAGCCGCGACCATGCAATGGAAAATTGCCGCAAGGTTATCGTCCAGCGAAACATTCTGCGGGAATCCCTGCTGCAACTAGGCTTCGACTGTGACGCATCCCAAGCCAACTTTGTGCTGGCCACCATCCCCGCCGGGTTCGGCTGTTCAGCGCAGCAGCTTTATGAGGAGCTAAGAAACCGGGGCATATACATACGTTATTTTCCTGATCCGAAGCTGCGCAATAAAGTGCGCATCTCCATCGGCCTGCCGGAGGAAAATGAAAAGCTGATAGACTCCATCAAGTCTTTGCAACGGGTCCGTGGGAAATGAGCATAACCGTGATGATAAACCTGGGCGTCTTCGTGGCGCTGGTATTTATGCTCGCACGCCTTGCAGATAAAGGGCTCTCGTTATCCCAGCGGGTTTTGACCGGCCTGATTGCAGGCGCCGCATTCGGACTGGCCATGCAGTTTTTTTACAGCGGCAGTGCAGACAGTAATGCCATTGAAGCAACCCTGCAGTGGAGCGACGTTATTGGCAGCGGTTATGTCAGTCTGCTGAAAATGATTGTGATGCCACTGATCCTGGTGTCCATGGTGGCAGCAGTCGTTCGTATGGAAGAAATAGCCACGCTTGGGAAAATAGGCGGCATGGTGATCGGCATCCTTATCGCTACCACCATGATCGCTGCCCTGGTGGCGATTACCATTACCAACCTGTTTGGCCTGACGGCGGAGGGGCTGACCCAGGGAGCAAGAGAACTTGCCCGGGCGGAAATACTTGAAATCCGTCAGGGTTCAATCAGCGACCTGAGTTTTCCGGCAATCATTGTCAGTTTCATCCCGCAAAATATCTTCAGTGACCTGGCAGGTTCGCGTCCCACATCCATTATTGCCGTGGTGATATTCGGTGTACTGACAGGGATTGCGGGGCTGCAGATCACCCGCGATAACCCGGAGCAAGGGAAAAGATTCAAGGCTTTTGTGGAGACAGCCCAGGCTGTCGTGTTAAAGCTGGTGCGCCTCGTCATCAACCTGACGCCCTATGGTGTCCTTTCCCTGATGACCAAGGTCACCGCCGGTTCCAACGGCAGTGACATCCTCGACCTGCTCGGTTTCATCCTGGCCTCTTATCTTGCCATCGCCATCATGTTTGTGATTCACGGCCTCCTCATCACCTCGTTCGGCGTAAACGCCGTGCAGTACTTCAAGAAAGTGTGGCCGGTGCTGACGTTTGCATTTACATCACGCAGCTCCGTCGCCACCATTCCGCTCAATGTGGAAACCCAGATAAACGACCTGGGTAATCACCCGACCGTTGCCAATTTCTCCGCCACGTTTGGCGCAACCATCGGACAAAACGGATGCGCCGGAATATATCCGGCCATGCTGGCGGTGATGATTGCACCGACCATGGGTGTGGACCCGCTGGATTTCATGTTTATCATCACGTTGCTTGGCATCGTTGCGGTCAGCTCATTCGGCGTGGCAGGAGTCGGCGGCGGGGCTACCTTTGCGGCCCTGATGGTGTTGCCGGTACTCGGCTTTCCCGTTGTGCTGGCCGCGTTACTGATATCAATCGAACCGCTCATCGATATGGCACGAACCGCTTTAAATGTTAACGGCGCGATAACAGCCGGAACCATCACCAGCCGTGTGTTGCGCCTGTCAGATGTACCGGGGCGCGATGCCTTGCCCGGATAGATTCAAAGCGCCTGATCGATTTCCCGTATTAATCCTTCCTGCGCCACAGATGCGATCAGCGTGCCATCCTGCAAGTACATGGTCCCCCGGTTAAATCCCCGGGATCCCGCTGCAGCCGGACTGTCCTGGGCAAACAGGATCCACTCATCAAACCGGAACGGGCGGTGAAACCACATGGCATGATCGAGACTGGCGGTCATTAGGCCGGTCATAAACGATTTGCCGTGCGGCAAGGTGCAGGTGCCGATAATGCCCATATCCGAGGCGTAGGCAAGCAGACACTGGTGCAAGGCCGTATCCGCCGGCAAGGATTCTCGGGCGCGAAACCAGACATGCTGGTATGGCGGACGAATCACAGGATTCATAAAATCGATCGGCTCCACCCGTCTTATCTCGATGGGTCTTTCCCGGCTCATCATTTCCCGCAGGTGTTCGGGTAGGGCATCCCGGTTCGCAGTAAACATCTCACTTTCCGGTCCTAGTTCATCCGGACCTGGTACATCAGGCATCTGCGCCTGATGACTCAATCCTTCTTCCTGCGCGTGAAACGAAGCTGACATGTTGAAGATGGCTTCTCCACGCTGCACAGCAACCACACGGCGAGTGGTAAAGCTGCGCCCGTCCCTGATGCGGTCGACTTCATAGACAATTGGAATTGACGGATCACCCGGGCGCAGGAAGTAGCCGTGCAGGGAATGACAAGGTCTGTCTTCTACCGTACGCAGTGCCGCAATCAGCGCCTGGCCGATAACCTGGCCTCCGAATACCCGCGGCGGCCCCATGGGCTCACTGATACCGCGAAACAGGTTGGTTTCAATC
This sequence comes from Pseudomonadota bacterium, assembly GCA_022571415.1. Lineage (GTDB taxonomy): Bacteria > Pseudomonadota > Gammaproteobacteria > Pseudomonadales > Azotimanducaceae. The sequence goes on along the minus strand of JACZXW010000055.1, from coordinate 9,112 downwards.
TGCTCCAGATCCAGCTGATCCAGCAGAGATTGCAACGCATTGGCCATATTTAGCTCGGGTGATGTGTGTGGGCGAGCAGAATCGCCCGCATTTGACGCAGATGCAAGATCCATTCACCATATTAATAACCAACAATTTCGTTGACTATCCGCTGCAGCCGTCTATAATCCGCCCCGCTTGCAAGTACGCCTTATATTTATGCACAACGTTTCGAAGTCCCATTATTTGTACCTCGTCCTGATTTTCATAAGTAACAGCACAACTTACAGCTCAATGGTCCACCTTAATAAATAGGGATGGGCCGCAACTACTCTTGAATAAATAGGAAAAAATTATGTCTACCTCTACAGGTACTGTTAAATGGTTCAACGAAGCGAAAGGCTTTGGTTTTATCGCTCAGGATTCCGGACCCGATGTATTCGCACATTTCAGTGCCATCGCTAGCTCAGGCTTCAAAACCTTGGTTGAAGGCCAGAAAGTTGAATTCACTGTGACACAAGGACAAAAAGGTCCACAAGCAGAGAACATCGTCGCGCTTTAACATCGAAGTAAGAACGAACAAGGGCAATGACCTCGGTCTTGCCCTTTTTTATTGGCTGCGATGCCAGAATCTCCGCGCAACAGATCGCGAGCGTTCAATTCGCACGATCCCATTTTCGCCCAGCCAGACCGTAATGGCGCCTTCTTCAGCCGTATTTAAAACCTTCACGTGCCTCTTTTCATAGCGGCGTAATACTGCCGCGTTCGGATGATGAAAACGATTGCGGAATCCCGCTGAGACGATTGCCAGTTGCGGCAGCAGATGATTGATAAATCCGGGGCTGGATGAAGTCCGGCTTCCATGGTGAGGCACAGTAATTACATGGATTTCCGGCAGTTCTCTCTCCCGCAGCCTATCTTCGGCGATTTTTTCTATATCACCGGTGATCAGAACACCGTAGCCTGACGTGTATGCCAACAGCAGACAGGAACTGTTGTTCCCACTGCCTCCCTGCAGGGCAAATATCTCAAACCTGATACCATCCATGGACCAGCGAATGTCAGATTCACAGTCCTGCTGACTTCCGGAAATTGAGGAAACGACGCGGGCCACGGACAGATTTCTAAGAATGGATTGCATTCCCCCTGCGTGATCGTTATCACCATGACTGATGACCAGGGTATGCAGCCTGTCCACACCGAACTTCCGCAGGAGAGGTGTAATGATCTGTTCACCCGAATCAAAGCGATCACCAAATTTTGGCCCCGCATCATAGAGCAACGCCGAATAACGGGTTTGTAAAAGAACACTGAGTCCTTGTCCTACATCAATAAAGGTCAGTCGCATTTCTCCTTTTTCCAGAGCCGCAGTAAGGCTAAACAACGGCAAAAAACACATCCAGCCTAACCACCTTGGAACAAGACCCCTGGGACTGAAGATGACCAGTATGCCCAACATGGCGATCAGAAACGGCAGCAATCCGTGGCTTGCGTGGAACATCCAGTCTTTGTCCGCCATCCATTCAATACCCTGCCAGAGAATGGACAGGAAGAACTCTGCCACTGAAAGGCTGGTCGCTGATATCACTGTGCTCAGGGGCATTGCGGCGACAAACAACAGCAACCAGGGAATGACTAGAAAGCTGATCCAGGGAATCGCAACCAGGTTAACCAGAAAAGACACCAGAGAGACCTGGAACAGCAGGTGTAAAAGCACGGGGAACATGGCGATGGTCACAATCCACTGGGTCCGTATCATCGCAAACAGAACTCCCAGCGCCGGACTGCGCTGGTCATCCCTTAACCGACCCGTGAATGCATATAACAGCGCAAACACCGCGCCAAAAGACAACCAGAATCCGATACTCATCACCGCGAAAGGCTGCAATAAAACCACGCCCAGCAATGACAGGGTGAACATGTCCAGGGTAGATATTTTGCGATTGATGCAGACTGCAAAAAGGACCACTGAGGTCATGATTAAGGCGCGTTGCACGGGTAAACCAAACCCGGCCAGTCCCGCGTAAAAAGCGGTAAGCAGCATCGTTATCCACCCGACCCAGCGAACGGATAAGGACGTAAATCCAAGCAGGCGAAAAATCATCCCGGCGACGAGCCCCACGTGTAATCCTGAAATAATGAGCAGATGGTTAATGCCTGTCCTGGTCAGAGCGTTCCAGGCTGTCCTGGAAATTTGTCTGGTCTCACCGATAGAAAGGGCAATCAGCAGTCCTTTTACCGGCGAATCCTTTAGTAACCCCTGCATCACATCCCGTATTCGATAGCGCATGGCATGGTGTGGAACCGCCAGGTCATCAGATTCAAGTAATTTAAAACCTCTGCTGGTTTTAACGTATCCAGTCGCGGTAATTCCCTCGGCAAACAGCCAGCCCTCATAGTCGAACAAACCTGGATTCAGGGATGCGCTAGGTTTCGACAAGCGCACATTGAGTTGGAACCGGTCTCCCGGCCGCACCCTGACGGGGGCGTTATACCAGGAGATGCTCGCGAGCCCGGTCCAGCAAGATTCGCACCCGGCTATCGCTTCAATGCGAAACCTGAAGCGTACAATCCCATCATTTTGTCCGGGCAAATTCGAGACCCGCCCAATGACCTGCAGATCCTTACCTTGCAGCTGCTCCGGCAACGCGGCTTTTAATCCGGACGCCGCATTATGCAGAACGAACAACAGACCGAGAAAGAAAGCGCTGAACGGCAGGGTTCGCTTCCGGGACAAACCGAAAAGCGCCAAGGGTAACCCCATGAACAATGGCGCAACCGGCGGCAGCTCGGGTAGCCGGGTGACGAGAAGAATCGCCAAGACGAACAGACAGATAGCAACATTCATCCGGCTATTTGAGGGAACATCGGACAGGGGAACCAGTAGCTATCTCGCAAACCAGGTTGGGATATCGCCTACAGGCATCCTCCTTCGGCTACTGCCTGCAGAATTTTTTCGATCCCGGACAGGACCTGGCTAAGTGGGCATAATAGGCGCTGCTATAAAGAGACCCCTCAATGCCGCTACGTAAATACCTTCCAACCCGGGAACAGCTTCGAGCTACGAAATCCTTACGGTTCCTGGGGGAAATGATATTCGAACCCAATCTCTGGCACTTTAACCGTCATTCGGTTTCATATGCCGCCCTCATCGGACTGTTCTGCTGTTTTCTGCCTATCCCATTTCAGATGATTCCATGCATTCTGCTGTGCGTAATGGCGCGCTGCAACGTACCACTGGCGATTGGTTTTGTCTGGATCAGTAACCCCTTTACCTTTCCGCCGATGATGTATTTTGCCTACAGAATTGGTATCGGGTTACTCGGTCAAAGCAATCAGATCGGGTCTATTGATCTGAGCCTGGAATGGCTGGCAGCACAATTAGCGGTAGTCTGGCAGCCGCTGCTGCTCGGTTCACTGGTCTGCGGCATGACAGCGGGTATTGTTGGATTTATTGTTGTGCGTCTGTACTGGAGATGGAAAGTCAGTCGGCACTTAAGGAAGCGCCGGGCAAGAGTGAACTTCGGCAACTAGCCAGCAGTGTGGGCAACAATCCGTTATTCGTACCGCAATATTTCAGCAGGTCGCAAGGATGCCGCTCGCCATGCAGGATAGAGGGTTGCCAGAATGCTGATCAGGGAAGCTATTATGACAATGATCAGCACATCGCTATAACGAACATCGGTTGGCACCGAATCGAAATAGGTACCGGCTAACATTTTGCCGCCGAAGAGCCCTTCAAAAAAAGCGACAACCTCCGTGATATTGTGCGCCAGTGCCAACCCGACTAAGGTCCCGGCCAGAATTCCTACTGCGCCTACGACAGTCCCCTGAATCACAAATATCAGCATCACGCCGGCCGGGGAAAGACCGAAGGTGCGCAAAACCGCGATATCTTTCTGTTTGTCTTTTACCATCATGCTAAGACTTGAAATAATATTGAACGCCGCGATGGCAACGATCAGCGACAACAGGATAAACATCATGATCTTCTCCATCCTAACCGTCTCAAAAAAATCACCATATTGTTGTGTCCAGTTCCTGGTGCTGGTGGCACCACGAGAAAGGGCTTTACTCAGCGCCGGGGCATCAAAGACATTGGCTAACCTGAGGCGGGTATCTACCGATGGCGCATCCACTATCTGCTGTAATGTGGAGTAATTTAACAACGCCAATCTGTAATCCAGTTCTGATTCGAGCTCAAATGTTCCGACCAGCCGAAGCCTTGCGATTTTTGGAGTAAAGCGGCTACCATCTCCAGACGGTTCCGGGATGACAAGTGTCAACATGTCCCCAACCATTACGCCGAGGCGATAAGCTAGCGGTCTGCCGATGACGACACCATGTTGCGTATCGCCAAGCTCCTGTATTGAACCTTGAATCATTTGATCCGGAATGATGGACATCTTGTGCTCGAGGGCTGAATCTATTCCGTACAAGGCGACCAACTGGCTGTTACTGCCATTGAGAAGCAGACCATTTCGTGTGATAAAGGGCGCACTGGCAATAATTCGCCTATCGTCGTTGATGGACGCTGGATCGATGGGCCCGCTAACGACGACATGCGGTACCACGCCAAGTATTCTTCGCTTCAGCTCCGAATCAAATCCGTTCATGACCGATACAACAACGATTAGCGCGATAACACCCAGCATCATTCCAAACAGAGACACCAGAGAGATAAACGATAAAAATCGATTATCCGTGGTTGATACCCCCGCGGAAGTACTAAATCCGGAATACCGGAAGCCAACAAAAGCTGAAAGATTCACGACGCCTGCGCCTCAATGGCAGCGTTGTGCAGTATCAGAATTCGATCCATCTTGTTGGCGAGGTCGTGGTTGTGAGTCACGATAACAAACGACATATTAAGCTCACGACTCAAATCCACTAGAAGCTCATTGACCTCTTCCGCGGTTTTCTCATCCAGATTGCCGGTAGGCTCATCCGCCAGAACACATTGGGGCTGGGTGACCAGTGCTCTGGCGATTGCGACCCGCTGGCGCTCTCCTCCAGAGAGCTGCCCCGGTCTGTGCTCAAGGCGTTTTGCCAGGCCAACCCTGCCGAGGACTTCTCTTGCGGTGGCACTGGCTGCCGCTCTGTTGACATGACCAATCATCAGTGGCATGGCGACGTTTTCAATCGCTGTAAACTCAGACATGAGGTAATGATACTGGTACACGAAACCCAGTGTCTTATTGCGCAACCGGCATAGTGACTTTTCATCGAGGTTTGCGATGTCCTTGCCACTGATAAGGACCTGGCCTGAATCAGGTTGGTCCAACCCGGCCAGCAGATGCAGCAATGTACTTTTACCGCTGCCGGATAAACCAACGATTGCCACCCGCTCACCAGCACAGATCTCAAGGTCAATACCATCGAGCACCTGAATCACTTTTTCGCCCTGGCCATAAGATTTTTTAAGCCCGATCGCCTGGAGCACGATGTCATCCGCCATATTTCAAAGCCTCGACTGGATTTGCCGCGGCTGCCCTCGACGCCGGGTAGATGGTCGCTGCCAGGCAGATAGCGAATGACACCACCGCGATGACGGCTATATCGCTTGCCAGCACGTGTGTTGGCAGATACTGGATAAAATATTCGTCCATGATGCCCAGGCCAAAGCCCTCGTCGATAAATCCGTAAATGTCGCTCAACCAGGTAGCCAGTAGTGTTCCCAGGGCTATGCCGATGGTGATACCTGCAGTACCCACGATACACCCATGCATAATAAATACGGCCCTGATGGATCCAGGGGATGCTCCAATAGTCCTTAAAATCGCGATGTCCGCGTATTTGTCCTGCACCGTCATCATCAGGTTGGAAACGACATTGAATGCCGCAACTGCGACCAGAATCAGTAGTAAAAGAAACATCGTCGTTTTTTGCATCTGGATGGCGTCGTACAGATTCCCATGACGTCGCATCCAACTGGACGCATACAACTCCTTGTCCCCGGTTGTAAGGATTAGCTCTTGAAGTATCGCCGGTGCGGTGAACAGGTCCTCCACCCGTACGCGCACACCATCTATTTCCTTTTGTCGACGTATCTTCATGGCATCGTTGATATGCATGTAGAGTTGTGACTTGTCCAGATCAGAACCGACCTTAAACAGTCCGGATACGGTGAACCGCTTCATCGTTGGCAGCGGTCCGGTAAATCCAATATTCAGGTCAGGCAGAACCAGGGTAATCTTGTCGCCAACATCTATTCTAAGGCGCGCTGCCAGCGGCTGACCGAGTACAACATTAAAACCGCCCGGAGTCAGCCCATCTAGACTCCCCTTTAGAAAATAGTTCTGCACAATCGAGACCCCAGATTCAAGAGCCGGATCGATTCCAGTGAACGACACACCCACCAGTTCACCATTTGCTAACGCCAGCCCGCTCCCTTCCACCAGAGGCGCCACAGCTATTATGTTTGCGTGCTCGTCGAAACGCTGCATCAACACCTGCCAATCGGTCCCGGGGATACGGCTGTAGATCACGCCGTGAGGAACAACCCCCAAAACCCGCTCACGCAATTCTCGCTCAAATCCGTTCATTACCGAAAGCACGATGACCAGCACGGCCACACCAAGGACCAGGCCGGAGATCGAAATCATCGACATAAAGGAAACCAGGTGATCTGAGGTTCCAGACACAGAATAACGTACGGCAACGTGCAGCCGCCAATCTTTAAACATCATGAAACAAACTCGTCAATGCGATAAGTTACAATAACAACCTTTATCTCCGGGAACTACAGACATGATCGTGATACTACACACGAATACGGACGAACAATCCAAAGAATATGCAGATACCATCTCCTTCCTGGAGCAACTGCCTAATATTAGTCTGCAGTATCATGTGGTCCAGGGTGAAGAACAGAAGCTCAGCGAAATTTACCTGCTTGGCGATACCCAGAAAGTCGACCAGGCAGAAATCGAGAATCTGGATTGCGTTGACCGGGTGGTTCGTATTTCCGAAGAATATCGTATCCTCGGGCGGCATCAGGACGAGAAACGCGCCAGCGGTTTTATCTACAATGATGTTCACTTTTCCCAGGACACCTGCCACGTTCTGGCAGGTCTGTGCGCCGTGGATACACCCGAACATGTTGAGACGATGATGCAGGCATTGCAGAAGCACGGGCAGGTGTGCACACGGATGGGTGCATACAAACCACGGACTAATCCATATTCGTTCCAGGGTCATGGCAAACAATGCCTGCCTTATGTGTTTGAGCTGGCAGGAAAATATGGCATCAAGGTGATATCCATGGAGGTCACCCACGAGAGTCATATTGATGAGATCAGTAACGCCTTGCAGGAAACGGGTAATCCGACCGGCGTCATGCTTCAAATTGGAACGCGCAATACCCAGAACTTCGAACTGCTCAAAGTCGTTGGCCGGCAGACACAATACCCGGTGCTGTTTAAGCGGGGCTACGGCGTCAGTTTGAACGAATCACTTAATGCGGCCGAATATCTCGCCAGCGAGGGAAATTCCAACGTGGTTTTCTGCCTGCGGGGAATGAAAAGCGAAGGTGGTGCACCCCACCGGAATATGGTGGATTTTGGCCAGGTCCCGGTGATCAAAAGGTTGACCAGGATGCCGGTTTGCGTGGATCCGTCGCATTCTGTTGGCTCCAGGGAAAAGTCCCCGGATGGAATTCTCGATGTTGCCCATGCCGCCGCACAGGGGCTCATTGCCGGTGCAAATCTGGTGTTAGTGGACTTTCACCCGGCACCCCACGCTGCCCTGGTAGACGGCCCGCAAGCCCTGTTAATGGACGAGCTCCCCAGGTTTCTCGATGACATGGCCAGGTGCCATGAATTCTACCAAACCAGAAAATCACTCTGGGCGTAGTTTTTCACACTTCGCTGGGATCCCGCCGCAAATTTCGCAATCGCCGTTCAGGCCGATATTATTCAGGCCGCCGCAGGTTCCGGATATGGGTGCCCTGCCCCGCATGACGCCCACGGCCATCATCGCGACGATTGCCAGCAGGAATAAAAATGTGAGCAGGAATTCAATCAATGTCAGTTAATCCAGGTTCTCGTTAAGGTAAGTATCAAGCGCCTGGGACAATTGTTCCCTGAAGCCATCCTCAGTTTTGATTATAACCAATACGGCAAGGTTCTGCGCCTGTGCCAGGGCTAGCCCCTGCTCGGCACCCAGTACGTTTATCGCTGTGGCGTAGCCGTCAGCCATAGCGGCCGATGGGCTCAGCACGGTGACGGACGCAATATTGTGGGTGATGGGTCGACCGGTACGTGGATCGATGGTATGTGAATATCGTGCGCCATCCACTTCAAAGTAATTTCGATAGTCCCCGGAAGTGGCCATGCTCATATCACGTAATTCAAGGGTCCGGAACACCGACCGGCTCAGGTTGTCAGGCACCTCGATCGCGATGGCCCAGGGACTGCCTTGATCGTTTATTCCTCTGGCCCGCAGTTCCCCGCCTATTTCAATCAGGTAATTCTCGACATCCTGCGCGTCCAGAATACGAGCCAAGCGATCTACAGCATATCCCTTGGCGATCGCTGAAAGATCCACATAAATGTTGCGCGTCTTTAATAGACCGGCATCGTCCATCTGAAGTAATCCGAACCCGGTCCGCTGCCTTGCAGCATCAATCTCCTCATCCAGGGGCACAACATCTCGCGACGGCTCAGGACCAAATCCCCAGAGATTCACCAGGGGACCGACGGTCACATCAAAAGCGCCGCCACTATGATCAAATATCTCACCACTAAGCTTCAGCACTTCCAGTATTTCAGGAGAAACTGGAAAAGCATGCGCCACCGGTGAGCGGTTGAATCGAGATAACTCGGAATTTTCATCGTAGGTCGACATCAGTCCGTTGATTCTGCGCAACTCCGACTCAATCTGCTCGCGGAGTTTTCCAGGATGCAGATGCTCACCTACTACCTTCACCGTATAACTGGTACCCATGGTGGGTCCTGAGATTACCAGCAGACTTTCCTGCTCACAGGCAAACAGGGCAGGTAGCAGCAGGCACAGGGCACTCCACCTGTTACTAATCACACAAATTCTTCCGGTCATGCGTTATTATCCGCCCCCTTCATTACAGGATTGTCAGAATTTGAAACCAAAAATATTTGTTGACTCGGCCCACCCG
>JACZXW010000054.1 GCA_022571415.1 Pseudomonadota bacterium | reverse complement strand
CCACCACACGAACCACACCCCGCAAGTGTAGATTCAGTTTTTACGACAGAACCGATAGCCAGTCCTTCCGGAGAAGCGCCCCCTAGTTAGCGATTAGCCGGGATGGGCGGAAGCAGAGGCTCGCGAGTTATCGTCTGGCATTAAGTTCCGCCGCCTTATGACGCTTGGCCGGATTGTGGAAGCGTTCAATATAGTCAAAACTATCCGCACAGCTTCCCACAGCGCTCATGTTACAAATCAACCCGTGACCATTGAGAAAACGCTGATACTCATCGCTGGTAAATTGGCAGCAGAACTGCCATTCAGGCGTTTTCCGGCAGGTTCATGATTTCCACGGGTTCGATCTGGTCTGCACTGGTGAAACCAAAGATCCTCGAGTAAAAGTAGAGTTCAAGGTCCAGACAGCGTTTGATATTTTCTGCCCGGCGAAATCCATGCTGCTCACCTTCGAAAGGAACATAGGCGACGGGAAGACCTTTCTCTTTCAGGGCTTCCACCATGGTCTCGGCCTGGTTCGGCGGCACCACCTTGTCTTCGAGTCCCTGAAAGAAGATGCAGGCACTCGACAGCTGGTCTACATGGTGAATCGGTGATCGTTGCCGATACACCTCCAATTCTTCCGGGTAGGCACCGACAATGCTGTCGAGATAACGTGATTCAAACTTGTGTGTATCTTTGGCCAGAGCCTCAAGGTCACTGACGCCGAAGTGGCTTGCTCCGGCTTTGAAGGTATCGGTAAACGTCAGGGCACAAAGCGTTGTGTAGCCACCGGCGCTGCCACCCCGAATGGCGAGTCTCTCCATGTCCACCAGATTTTTATCACCGAGATAGTTGCAGCCAGAGACAGTGTCCTGCACATCAACAATGCCCCACTTGCCCAGCAACTTGTCGCGATACTCCCTGCCGTATCCTGTTGAACCACGATAGTTGACATCGAGTAGGGCAAAACCGCGGCTAGTCCAGTACTGGGTTTTCAGGCTAAGTGCGTTGGAGGTGGCGCCGGTCGGACCGCCATGGAGCATCACAATCAGCGGCGGTCTTTCGTCGTCAGGAGACTCATAGTCCCTGTTGGCAGGAGGATAGAAGAATGCATGGGCGGTCCCGCCATCGGCGGCGGGGAACTCAAGTGTCTCAGGCACTGACAGGTAACCTTCATCCAGTTGAAGCGTAATTGACTGCTTGATGACCTGTGTTGTTCCGGATGCCAGTTCCAGCATCACAATGCCTGCAAACTCAGTCGCGGATGCGCCGAGGAAAACCACCTGCTGGCTGCCATGTGTCTGCACAGAGAGGTCGCTGATATCCGTGTAGGGCAGGGCGATATCCTGCAGATCCCCGGTAGCCAGATCCAGAGTCGCTAGTTTGCTGACGTTTTTGACGCCATAGGTGCAGATGATTTTCTCTTCGTTCAGGAACTGGTAATTGCATTGTCCGAATATCCAATGGGGTTGGCCAAATTCAGCTTCCAGTTTGTGAAGGTTGGTCTGCACACCCTGGCGCAGACGATAAATATTCCACCAGCCGGATTCGTCAGAAACAAAATAGAGTTCACCAGAGGGAGAATAGCGTGGCTGCTGAATTGATATTTTTTCCCCTTCGTTATCCCCACCGGAGACCTTCTCACTGTTCAGAAGTTGACCATCCTCACCGATGCTTGCCTGCCAGAGCAGGGTTTCATCCCAGGGCATATGAGGATGATCCCAGGTGATCCAGGCCAACTTGCTCCCGTCAGGGCTCAGGGTTGGCGAAGCAAAGAAATCGTGGCCATCCGTCAGGATCGTAACTTCGCCGGTCTCAAGGTCTACCGCGCACAGTTTGTTCTCTGCTTCCTGGTCTTCTGCCGTATGATCTTCCACCACGTAAATTATCCGGTGTCGATCGGCGTCAATCACACCATCAGCAAATCGCAGGCCGGGTTGGTGTGTTAGTTGGGTAGGTTGTGCCTGGTCAAAGTATTGCTGGTAGATCTGTTGGTCTGAAAAATTTGAAAAGTAAACGCTGTTTTCATGCAGTAACCAGCTGCCGCCTCCATATTCGTGCACTCTTGTGCGAATATTAAATGGCGCAGGATTAATGTCTTTTTCCTCGCCTTTGCTATCTCGTTGTACCAGTACCTGGCGGCCTCCTTCCTGGGGCCTGACCTCTACCCAGTAGAGTTTACCCAGGTGAAATATTTGTCCGCCAATGCCGATGCTTTCTGCCACGATCAGGTCGCTTGTTATGGGTGACTTCCAGGAACCATATGGCGCTTTCATTTTGTTATACCTGTATTGCTATGACAATTTTAGGAACAGGCTGAGATCATTCAGCGAAAATGGCCAGCCGATATCACCCGGGGATAAATCTGATGTAATGACTGGTATGCGAACGTCGTATTCTGCCATCAAAGTCTCTGAATCCGCGATATCGATTTCACTTATCTGCAACCGTCTACCCTGAACTTCCAATTGCTCTTGTAGAACCTGTAACAGGTCAAGCGCTTCTTCGCAAAGGTGGCAACCTGCCGTGGTATAGAGATTGACTTTCACGGTGAAGGCAAGTTAAAAAATCGCCGGGCGTTGTTCGTGGTGCGTTGTGCAAGTTCGTTATAGGGAACATCAAGAACAGCCGCGATAAATTCGCACACCCGGGTCAGGTAATGTGGCTCATTTCTCCGCGATTTAGGTTTTGGACTGATATTTCTTGGTATCAGGTAAGGCGAGTCGGTTTCAATCAACAATCGATCGGCTGGAATATCCTTGACCAGATCAATGAGATGGATGCCACGACGTTCGTCACAGATCCATCCGGTTATTCCGATATAACAGTCCAGGTCGAGGTAGCTATGCAGTGCGTCTTTGCCCCCGGTAAAACAATGTACCACGACGTCCTTAATCTGCCCCCGGCTGGGTCTTAACACCTCGGCAAATGTTGGGTAGGCATCCCGGTCATGAAGGAACATGGGTAATGCCATTCGTCGGGCAAGTTCGATATGTTGTTCAAAGGAACGTATCTGCATGTCCCTGGGAGAAAAATCACGAAAGAAATCCAGCCCGGTCTCTCCGATTGCCTTGACGTTCTGATCCTGTGCCAGTTCCGTGAATCGCGCCAGTACGTCGTCGCTTGTCTGCTCAGCATGATGAGGATGAATGCCAACCGTGGCAAAGAGACTGTCGTGATGCATAGCCAATGCGACAGAGTCTTCACTACCTTTTATCGATGCCCCGGTAACGATCATTTGCGTGATGCCGTTGTCCCAGGCGCGCTGCAGGACTTCCCCACGATCATCGTCAAAAGAGTCATGGGTCAGGTTGGCACCGATATCCACCAGATCTGCTCTGTCGGCGGTGGAGGGAATACCGGGCCTTGCAGATTTTTCAGCCAGCGGCTTCGACATGTGTATCCTTGGCGCGCGACTGCTGGTCGGTTTCCCCGGTCATCGAGTTCGGGTGAGGGGTGGAAAAGTCATTGAACTCATGGTGATATATCAAAGGCTGATGCTGTTCCAGGCGACGCCCGTAAATGACCGAAAACATCAGCACATTCTGTACATAATTGCGGGTCTCAGCGAAGGGAATCGTCTCTATCCAGACATCCATGGCCAGTTCCGGGTTAATCCAGTCATCCACATTGCCGGGTCCAGCGTTGTAAGCCGCTGTTGCCAGGATGCGGTTGTTGTTGTATCGACGCAGCATTCTTCCCAGGTATTGGGACCCCAGATGGATGTTGAATGCGGGTTCAGTGAGTTTCCGGTTGGATTTGAACGCGACGCCGACACGCTTGGCTATTAATTTGGCTGTGGCAGGCATGAGCTGCATCAGGCCGACGGCGCCAACCGGTGATCGGGCATCGGGCATGAAGGCACTTTCCTGGCGTGCAATGGCTAGGCTCCAGTTGACCGGGATATCGGCAATTCGTGCATTACTGATAAAGGTATCCTGGTAGGCAATTGGAAACCGGAAGTCCAGATCGTTCCAGGCCCCGGCTTCGATCAATGACTGGATGCCCGGTTTGTACCAGCCCCATTTGTTGGCTACACGAGCCGCGATTTGTCGTTCCCTGTTGGAAAAATCACGGGTGGTGAAATACCATTCGCGTCTGGCTTTGCTTCGTTCGTCAAGTGATAGCAGTTCCAGTGCTCGCTGAATGCCGGGAGTTTCTTCGAGAGCAAGTACCTCTTCCTCCGAGACGCTTGATGGCTCATGCACAAAACTGTAAGTTTGCTGCAAACGGTCAGCGGCGAGAAAGCCGTAGAAATTTCGCGATTCTGCCAGTCCGTCGAAAATACCCCGTGCAATATCCCTGTCAGCTGGGTCAATTGATCTTGCCAACACCCTTGCCTTCCAGAATTGCCAGCGCGAATGCCGTTGAGTTTCTTCAGGCAACAGGTTGATGAGAATTTGAACCTGGCTCCAGTTATGCTGGCCTAGTGCCATTCTAATGCGTGCCTTCACCAGATCGGGGTGAGTGTGCAGGTTCACTGGCAAGTCATCGATCTGGTTTTTCTTATCACCGGAAAGCGCAAGCTGTTTGCCAATGTAGACGTAGGTGTTGGTTAGGGGACCAGACTCGAACTGATGGAATGACAGGAACCGTGTGAGTGTTTCAAGTGCCTCATCGGGGCGCGTTCTGGCCAGGCGTTTTATGCCATGCAGTACCAGTTCCCGGATCCGGGGATGGTCAATTTTGTATCGGTTGATTCGTTTTATATTATGAGGCCTGATATGCACCAGTTTAAAACTGTTGGCATGTTGCCGGTCTTCCCGTTTGAGAAACCTGGTCAGGTAGGTGGCAAGTTTGACCTCGTTGGTACGCAGGGCGAGTGAATATCGCTGCCATGCGATATCGGGAGTGAGCCCGTCGTTATCCCGCCATACCCTGAAGATAGGGTCACATTCTTCAGGTTGGGAGAAATCCACCAGCCAGAGTTTTTGTGCCCACTGCATTGCCTCCTGTAGCCTCGCTTCCTTGTACAATGCGTATCCATAGAAACAGGCATTTTTCTCCGCCCTGCTGGCAGGGTCGTAGTTCTCGACGAATGTTTTCCATTTGCCTTGCCTGGCAAGGTTGTACAACCAGTTTTGAAGCATCTGTCCAGCCAGTGGGGTGTCACTGTATTGATTGATGAACGCGGCAATGGATTCGGGAGACTGCCGTGACAGGTCGTACATCTTGTCCGCATATTCAAGATAGGGATAGAGAGGATAAGTCCTTAACCGGTCGCGCAATTTAAGGTAGCGATTTCGCTGGCCGGATTTTGCCAGGTACAGCGCGTCCCGGTATTGCTCGCGCTGTTCGAACCTGGATAGGTCCGGTCTGGGGGTGTAATTGGTACCCCGCGAAAATTCCGCCTGTAGCTGGTTGCAAAAGAGCATCAGGAGCGCCGCGTATAATGTCGGGCGCGGTCCGTGGAAAAAAATGTAGCGGATATCGTTCACATTTTCTGACCATTGGGTACATAGATCAGGTTATCGAATTTTTAGATTGGATGTCGAAAACTTTAACGGGTGCCTACCCGGATCGAGCTGGCTCCATTGCACTTTGCAGATCTCGGGAAAAATCATCTCCCGGAAGGGAACTAGCTAGTCTTTGGCAGTTTGGACGTCGACTGGGCTAGTTCCTTTGCAGATCTCGGGAAAAATCATCTCCCGGAAGGGAACTAGCTAGTCCTTGATTGGATTTGGACGTCGACTGGGCTAGTTCCTTTGCAGATCTCGGGAAAAATCGTCTCCCGGAAGGGAACTAGCTAGTTGCCTACGCGAACGGCCAGGACATCGCAGGGCGCGCCATGCAGAACCCCGTTTGCGGTTGATCCGAGGAGTAACGCGAGCCCATGCCGGCCGTGGCTGCCGACCACGATCAGATCCGCTTCTATCTGGTTAGCAAGGGCATGGATTTCCGTTTCCGGGCGACCGAAGACGAGGTGCTGGTTTCCTGGCGCGATGTCAAGCGTCTTAGCAAATTCTTTGAGATGTGCCCTGGCCGTTTCCTGTATCTGCTCCTGGATAGTGGACAGATCCATTGGAATGTCGCCACCGTAAGCGAGGCTCAGGGGTTCGATGACGTGAGCACAGCTCAGTTCAGCTCCGCATGCAGTTCGCAGTGCACAGGCACGCTTCGATACATGCCGTGACTCTTCTGTCAGGTCAACAGCTACCAGAATGTGAGTATATTCTCCCAAAGCGTCCACCTCTTAATCGTTTTAGTTGAACCTGGCGGGTTCTTTATTATTGAGCCGGTTTCAGTAGCAATGTCACACAATTGGATATTTTAGACAAATATTTCCTAAATGCCACCTTCAACAGTGAACAACCAGACAATTTTTGCGCTTACCCAGACTCCCTGAATCCCCTAACATAGACGCATGGCCTACCTGATTATCGGAATCATCCTGCTGCTCGTCATTGCGCCGCTGTTCGCGATCTTACCGTCCGCGCGCCAGAAAGAGCAGATGAACATGCGTAGGGAAGCCATGGGCATGGGCATCGGTGTTGAGCTGACCAGTATTCCGGACCCTGTTCCGAGACAAGACAAGTACATCTCAGGCACCGGTAAACGGCTGGAGCCCATACTCAAGGTCGCGGCCTATCGTGTATCGAGGGAAAAACCACAGCATTGGCGGCTCTCTCCTGTCATTGGCTGGGGGCTGGAACGCGGCGAAGATGCTTCTCCGGTTTTACCGGATACCTGGCGTTGGAGCCAGGCGAAACCTGACACCTTATCCGCGGAAATGGAAGAATTCCTGATAAGGGAATTAGCTACTTTACCAGATGATGTCATGAAAATTGACGAGAAGAACTACATTGTGTCTGCATACTGGCTTGAACGCTCCGGACCGGCAGGACTTGCCTCAATCGTTAGATTCCTCAACGGCTGCATAGAAGTCCCCTTGCATAATTTGCAGGACGATTTAAACCCCGAATAGAACCGTTCGTAAGACCAGTGTTGACAAAACTGTGTCTTTTGGGGCTAAGCTAAAAGGGAATCATCAAAACCGGGGGGGAAATTTTATCGATCTCCTTCTTGACGTTGGATAGTTAACGCCTTATATATGTCGCCCCAATTAGTGGCCAAATAAGGAAAATACGGAAACACATGGGCAAATCGTTAGTCATAGTCGAATCACCCGCGAAGGCCAAGACGATCAATCGTTATCTCGGTAACGATTACATCGTGAAGTCCAGTGTCGGTCATATTCGTGATTTGCCGGTTAGTGGTAATGCGAAAAGTGACCCCAAGGCGCGGGCAAAGGAGGCTGCCAAGACGCGCAAGGTTCCAGCGGAGAAGAAGGCCGCATACAAAAAGGCAAAGGCGCGCAAACAGCTGGTGCAGCGGATGGGAATAGATCCGGAGCATGGATGGAAAGCACGCTACGAGATTTTACCGGGTAAGGAAAAGGTTGTCGCCGAGTTGAGGAAGTTAGCGAAAGATGCGGACGAAATTTTTCTGGCTACTGACCTCGACCGGGAAGGGGAGGCGATTGCCTGGCATCTGCGCGAAGCGATTGGCGGCGATAAAAGTCGCTATCGTCGAGTCGTTTTCAACGAGATCACAGAGAAGGCTATCCAGGAAGCATTTGCAGATCCTGGTGAGATCAATATGGATCGGGTCAACGCCCAGCAGGCAAGACGATTTCTCGATCGGGTCGTTGGCTTCATGGTTTCGCCTTTACTCTGGACAAAAATTGCCCGGGGGCTGTCAGCGGGACGGGTTCAATCTGTTGCGGTAAAGCTGATTGTTGAAAGAGAGCGCGAAATCAGGGCTTTCGATCCGGAGGAATACTGGGAGATAGTCGCCAATCTGGCAGAAGCCACGGATGGTTCAAAAAGCGATGCTGCCATTCAATTCCAGGTAGCGAAGCAAGCGGGTAAAAATTTCAGACCAACCAGTAAGGAACAGGCTGACGCCGCACTCGAAGTACTGAGCCAGGCCAGCTTCGTTGTGAAGAGTCGCGAAGATAAGCCAACGAAAACCAGGCCGACAGCGCCTTACATCACATCGACCCTGCAGCAGGCTGCGAGTAACCGCCTCGGATTCGGCGTCAAGAAGACGATGATGATGGCGCAACGGTTGTATGAAGCCGGGTACATCACCTACATGCGAACAGACTCCACCAATCTCAGTGCTGAGGCTGTGGAACATTGTCGCGAGTTGATTTCGTCTGAATTTGGCAAGAAGTACCTGCTCGATGAGCCACGCTCTTATTCAAGCAAAGCAGGGGCGCAGGAGGCGCACGAAGCGGTACGCCCATCCGATGTTACCGTGAAGGCGACTTCCCTTAACAGCATGGAACGGGATGCAGAACGACTGTATGAATTGATCTGGCGGCAGTTCGTAGCTTGCCAGATGCCGGATGCTGAATACACCAGTACCACCGTCATCGTCCAGGCAGCAGATATGGATCTCAGGGTCCGCGGCAGAATAACGCGCTTTGATGGTTTCACCAGGATTCAACCACCGGCAGGTCGCAGGGAAGACGAAGTATCTCTGCCTGACTACAAGGTCGAACAGGTGTTGACGCTGCTTGAGTTGCTGCCCTCGCAACACTTTACCAAGCCACTTCCTCGTTATGGTGAAGCCAGCCTCGTCAGGGAGATGGAAAAACGCGGGATTGGCCGACCATCTACTTACGCCTCTATTATTACTACCATCCAGGATCGCGGTTATGTGACCTTGAAAAACAAACGGTTCTATGCAGAGAAAATCGGGGAACTGGTGACCGATCGTTTGAACGAGAATTTTGCAAACCTGATGAATTATGGCTTTACCGCGGAGCTGGAAATTTCATTGGACAAGGTCTCTGCTGGAAATATCGAATGGACGAGCCTGCTCAATGAATTTTATGAAGACTTTGACAAAAAACTGCTCAAGGCCAGCCATTCAGAAACCGGCATGCGCACCAATGACCCTTCATTGACGGATATTGATTGTCCCCAGTGTGGGCGCAAAATGAATGTCAGGACAGCCAGTACCGGAGTTTTTCTCGGCTGTTCGGGTTATGCCTTACCGCCAAAGGAAAGATGCAAGAGCACCATCAATCTTATACCTGGCGATGAAGTTGTTAGTGTCAATGGAGACGATGAAGAAGAATCCAGGATTCTTCGCACCAAGAGACGATGTCCGAAGTGCGGTACGGCCATGGATAGTTACTTGATTGATACCGGGCGAAAATTACATTTGTGTGGAAATAACCCGGACTGCCCTGGATTTGAAGTGGAGGCGGGTGAATTCAAGATAAAGGGTTATGACGGCCCGGTGATCGAATGTGATAAATGTGGTGCGGAGATGCAGCTGAAAACCGGTCGCTTCGGCAAATATTTTGGCTGCTCCCGTGATGATTGCAAGAATACACGTAAGTTACTCAGGAACGGTGAAGCTGCTCCGCCTAAAATGGACCCAGTGCCCATGCCGGAATTGGAGTGCGAGAAGGTGGATGATACCTATCTTCTAAGGGACGGTGCGGCCGGATTATTCCTGGCAGCCAGCCAGTTTCCTCGTAATCGGGAAACGAGAGCCCCTTATGTCGATGAGCTGGTACCGCACCAGAATGAGATTGACGAGAAGTACCAGTTTTTGATGCGTGCACCGCTAAAAGATCCTGATGGACGCAGAACACTGATTAAGTTCTCACGCAAGGTGAAGGAACATTATGTGATGACGGAACTTAAAAAAGGAAAACCGTCGGGTTGGCGGGCGGATTACGTGAATGGCAGTTGGGTTGAAGAGGTCAAGAAGAAAACGACGCGGAAAAAGTCCAAGAAAGGTGTGAAGGGGTAGTGCTCTGCCGGGAGGCGTGTTTCACTAGGTGAAGCCACGCCTTAGAATACCGACTCCGAGTCCTTCAAAGGCAAACGATTGATCCCGCAGATCTACCTCGATGGGCGAGTAGTCCTTGTTTTCCGGTACCAGTCTTATATGGAATTTCCTGCGGCTCTTTTGTAGTCGCTTAACCGTCACTTCATCTTCGATACGAGCGACAACGATGTCACCATTGTTTATGTTCGTTGTTTTATGCACCGCGAGCAGGTCGCCATCAAGGATGCCGCCCTCCATCATGCTATCGCCATGTACGGTGAGCAGGTAGTCTGCTCTGGGTTTGAAAAATGAGGCGGGGATCTCGCAATAATCTTCAATATGTTCCTGGGCGAGGATCGGGCTGCCTGCGGCTACCCGACCAATGATGGGTATGCCATTGGATTCAGGTAATTTAATACCGCGGGAAGTGCCCGGGATCATTTCGATTGCGCCTTTTCGGGCGAGCGCTTTTAGATGTTCTTCTGAGGCGTTGGCGCTTTTGAAACCAAGTTCCTGTGCAATTTCTGCACGGGTAGGGGGGTAACCGGTTGCATCGATGTAGTTTTTAATGAAGTTCAACACTTCGTTTTGTCTGTCCGTAAGCTTGATCATAGTCAACCCGGATATATGGTTTTATATACAGTTACTGGAATTATATACAGCAAAAATCATTTAGCAAGCCTTCACCTGAGAAAATTCAAGAAGTGACCCTGTGTTGCGGGATTCATGATCGTGGATTGCTGAAAAGCGTGCGAAAATGCGTCCTTACTTGCGATAGACAGCAATTTATGATGTTCTTTGTGGCCTTATCGTTGTCCCAGGATCAGAGTCATGTCGAATATTGGACTCATCAGTTTGATATCTATTGTGGCAATTTCGATGCCATCGTTTTCAGCTGTTGCTGAATCGCCAGAGGAGAAAGGATTAGCTATTGCGGTTGAAGCAGATTTGCGTGATAACGGTTGGCGGGACAGCAAGGTTAATCTCGAGATGATACTAAGGAATGCCAGAGGTAATGAGAATCGTCGACAGATGCGCCTTATGAGTCTCGAAGTTGATGGCGACGGCGACCGGAGCCTTACAATCTTTGACACACCTCCGGACATCAAGGGTACAGGTTTGCTTACCTTCTCTCACAAGGTCGAAGCTGACGATCAATGGCTGAATCTTCCTGCCTTGAAACGAGTCAAAAGAATCGCCTCGAAAAATAAATCAGGCCCTTTTGTCGGAAGCGAATTTGCGTTCGAAGATTTATCGAGTCAGGAAGTTGAGAAGTATCGGTACAAGTATCTGCGGGATGAAATGCTTGATGGTCAGGCAACATTTGTAATCGAACGCTACCCCCTGGACAAATATTCCGGTTATACGAGACAGACGGTCTGGATAGACACAGAGCATTACC
The DNA here is from genome assembly GCA_022571415.1 of Pseudomonadota bacterium. GTDB lineage: Bacteria > Pseudomonadota > Gammaproteobacteria > Pseudomonadales > Azotimanducaceae. The sequence goes on along the minus strand of JACZXW010000054.1, from coordinate 5,549 downwards.
GCTTGTTGAAGGTTGACTACTATGACCGCAAGAACAGTTTGCTCAAGACCCTGGTTTCCAAGGATTATGTGCAGTACCTCGACAAATACTGGCGCCCGGGATCAATGCTGATGTTTAATCACCAGACAAAGAGAAGTACCGAACTTCTCTGGAGCAATTATGAGTTTGCCACAGGACTCGATGAAAACGATTTCACCAGGAACAGTTTACAGCGTGCAAGATAGGACGTCGCCACCACCGATCCGTTCAAATGATGAAAAAACCTGACCCGAATCAGCCTACCCGCGCGACAGTATCAGTTCTCGTACAGCCTCCTGTCCTGCGCCAAGCCATCCGCGATTACCTTTTCCCCATTTTGCTTGGTTGCCTGTTTTTCTCCGCTGCCGAATGCGCCGAAGAAGCAGGCGGGTACCTGGTGATCGGCAGTTACGAAAAAGAACAGCAAGCCATTGCTGAAGGGGAACGTTTCAGCCGGGCTGTTGGAGTTGAGATATTGCTGCTGCCGGTTGAAGTTAGCGGGCGGTCCTATTATCGGCTACTGGTGCATCTGTTTACCGATGAATATGACCAGGTCCGATTAAAAAACCAACTTCGTTATGCCGGTGTTGGTGACATGTGGCCTATCAATATTACCGGAAAGGAGCCGGGTCTGCGCTCGATGTTTACAGTAATAGACTACGATGATGTTGTACCGATATCGCCGCAGGTGTTTACAGAACCCGTTTCGGTGGTAAAGAAGAACTTCCTTGTAACAGGTAGCTTTCGAGAAGCAGCAAAGGCGAAATCCCTGCAGCAGAAGCTGAGCGGGTCCTTCGAGCAGGTGCTGGTGAAAACCGCGCGCGTCAATGGCGTTGATTTTCATCGCGTACTTGTAGGTCCGGTGGAGGTGTCAGCTGAAGAAGAAACCATGATTCGTACCAGGGAAGCCGGTGTGCTGAATGCATGGCTGTTGCGTGATGTCCCGATTGAAATGCTGGATTCCCGTGGCGTGACGACCATTGGATCCGATGCGCCAGCATACGAAGTTGATATAAGGCAACCGGCTGAGATTGCGAGGGTTCCAGCAACTGGCACAAGTCAAAAAACCAGCAGGACCCAGACAAAGCTTGAAGACACTCCTGCAGAAGCCGGATCCTACAACCCGGCAAAGCTGAGAACTACGCCCAGCCCTTTTTTTTTGGGAGAAAAACATCAAAGGGAATAAATAAAGGGCGATGGCGCATTGATGTTGGTGCTGAGTACAGACTCTTTGATAAACCGGGGATTAATGGCCTCGAGAAGAACCACGGCTCGATCAGTATCCAGAGCGAGTACTACAAGACCTGGCATGGTGGTGATGACATCTTCGCATTTGTCCCGTTTATTCGCTGGGATGAACAGGACAATGACCGGTCTCATTTTGACATCCGGGAGTTAACCTGGGTTCATGTTACCGACGCCTGGGAACTTAGAACAGGTATTCGCAAGGTTTTCTGGGGCGTTACGGAATCCCGGCACCTGGTGGACATTATCAATCAGACAGACAATGTTGAAAATCCTGATGGAGAGGAGAAGCTTGGTCAGCCGATGATCAATCTCTCTCTGCTTCGGGATTGGGGGGTGTTGGATTTCTATCTGCTGACCGGGTTTCGTGAAAGAAATTTCCCGGGCGTCAATGGACGACCAAGGTTGCCGTTTCTGGTGGATGAGGATGCGGCTATCTTTGAGTCCGCTGCGCGAAAGTGGCGCACTGATTTCGCCATACGCTGGGTACAGACCCTGGGTGAACTGGAATTTGGCCTCTCCCATTTCTCCGGTACCACACGGGAACCTCGTTTCAATCTGCAATTGATCCTTGATTCGGGGGGTATGCCTGTCAATGCGGTTCTTATTCCGATCTACGAAATCATTGAGCAGACTGGTATCGATGCGCAATACTTTATTGGCGATTGGGCGTGGAAACTGGAAGCGATAACGCGAGGTGGTCAGCAGGGCAGATTCAATGCGGTAACATTTGGTTTTGAAAAAACTTTCGTCGGGGTCTTTGGCAGTCGGGCTGACCTGGGGATTATTGCCGAGTATCTCTATGATGATCGAGGCGGGAGTGCCCCGGTCATTGGCGATGATGATGTTGCCCTTGGCCTGCGTTATGCATTTAACAATGTATCGGGCACAACTGCGTTACTGGTAGGGTTGTATGATGTTGAAAGCCATGAATATCTTGCAACCCTGGAAGCCAGCAGCCGTCTCGGGGCGAATTGGAAGATAATTGTCGAGGCGTCCATATTCGGCAATAGCAAGGATGTACGCAAGGATTTCCCTGGATTCCTGGAGACATTGGCGGATCCTGAAACGGAGCTGGCTTTTTTTCGGGATGAGGATTTTTTGAAAATAGAATTGATCAGGTATTTTTGATGAATGAAACAACAGATGGAGCGACGTTGATATTTACGTGGGTGACGGACCCGAAGGTCATCCTGGTATTTTGTATTGTCTTTGCGACTTTGCTGCTGAGTTACTCGCTGCGCATGATTCTTGCCCGCTTGCAGCGTAAAGTGGAGCAAACCAGAACCGTCTGGGATGACGCTTTATTTCATTCTGTGAGAAGACCCCTGCTGTGGCTGATCTGGGTGCTGGGCATTGCCTGGGCGGCAGAGGTTATTGCCAGCCAGACAGATACAGGTTTGGCTGAGATTATCGGACCGGTTCGATATGTTGCTGTTGTCAGTCTGATCGCAATGTTCCTGACGAAATTTATTCGTGAGGTAGAGTCCGGGTTCATTTCCCAGGGATCGGACATTACTACTGTCAATGCGCTGGGGAAACTGCTGCGAATTTCGGTGTTAATTACTGCCGCATTGTCGGTGCTGCAAACGCTGGGTGTGAGTGTTTCCGGCATACTGGCGTTTGGTGGAGTCGGCGGTATTGCCGTTGGATTTGCAGCCAAGGATTTGCTGGCTAATTTCTTTGGTGGTCTGATGATCTACCTGGACCGACCCTTTGCAGTTGGCGACTGGATCAGGAGCCCGGATCGGGAAATCGAAGGTACGGTGGTTGATATAGGATGGCGGCTGACGGAAATAAGGACCTTCGATCAGCGACCCCTCTATGTGCCGAACTCCGTTTTCGCGACCATTGCACTGGAAAATCCTTCCCGCATGAGAAACCGGCGTATCTATGAAACCATAGGTGTTCGCTATAGCGATGCCGGCAAGGTACAGGCGATAGTGAATGACGTTCGCACCATGCTGGAGAATCATCCCGACATCGCTGGCGACAGGACCTTAATCGTAAATCTCAACGCCTTTGCTTCCTCCAGCATTGATTTTTTTGTCTATACCTTTACCAAAACTACTGACTGGGTGGAGTTTCATGGCATCAAGGAAAGGGTACTGCTGGAGATAGTCAACATCATCGAATCCCATGGTGCGGAATTTGCGTTCCCGACATCAACGATCCATATTGTCCCTGAACCCGAGTGAACGAAATACCATCCCTGAATGCGGTGCGCGACTAACGGTGCAAAATTGGGGCATGAAAGGAATCCCGGTTCATGTCAGAAGCCTGAAGATAGGGTAGACTTACGCCTGACTTTTTGACAAGCAGTTTATTGACAACCGGACAACAGGATAAGGAATCCATGGCTAATCTACTCTTCTATGAAAACCCTGTGGCATTGAACAAGGTTGATCATAAAGACATAAAAATAAAACCAATGGTGAACAACTACAAGTTCGCCGCGAAAACCAATTCGGTCATTCTGGCCGGTGTTGAGTTTACTGAGGCCGCCAAGGAATACCCCATTGTCTTTGCGCAATCGGGTGAACACGTTGTGCCGGTTGCCCTGCTGGGGCTGCGCAACGAGGAAAACCTGTTTGTGCTGGAAGATGGTACCTGGGATGCAAACTATGTCCCTGCATTCGTTCGTCGTTATCCTTTTGTCCTGGCGGAAACCGGCGAAGATGGCAATCAGCGCGTCGTCTGTATTGACGAGAGTTTTTCCGGCTTTAGCAAAAAAGATGGGGAGCCTTTGTTTGATGGGGAAGAGCCCACTCCAATACTGCAACAGGCCCTGGACTTTCTCGATGAGTACCAGAAGCAGTACATGCGAACAGAGGTATTTGTAAAAAGATTGCAGGACAGTGAGTTGCTGATGTCGCTGAACGCAAAAATCGATATGGTTGACGGTGCCCAGTTTGCTTTGACGGGGCTGTTGGTGGTGGATGAAAAGAAACTGCTCGCATTATCCGATGAGAAGGCGTTGGGATTTTTTCGTTCAGGCGAATTAGCCTGGGTTTACTGTCACCTGATGTCTCTCGGGTCCATGGGCGGCATGGTTCAGCGTATGGGTAAACTGATTGGTGCCGTGGCGCCGATCGAGGCGGATAACAAGGAAAAGAAAAAGGCGAAGAAGAAGAAATGAACCTGTATGCAGCCACGCGTTACGTTGCACTGATTCACTTCCGATGTGTCGGATCAGTGAAACAGCTGCCGGGGGAGGTGTTTCACTTTGTGAAGCCACACCCTTGCTAGCGATCATAGGCGGGACCGGGTTTGGTGAATTTGCCGGTCTGCAGAACATCAAGCCAGAACAGGTAGAAACAGAATTTGGCTCTGTGTATCTCGAAAGCGGTGTGCTAAACGGTACACCGCTTTTATTTTTACCCAGGCACGGGAACCCCCCGAGGTTCCCTCCTCATAAAATCAACTATCGGGCAAATATCGATGCCTTGATTAGCGCAGGTGCCGATAAAATCATTGCTGTTACTGCGGTAGGAACTGTAGATGAGTCTCTTGGCGTGCCTGAACTTGTCATCCCCGACCAGCTGATCGATTACACGTTCGGCCGGGTGCAGACCTATTATGAAGATGAACTCCACCATATCGACCTGACTTTTCCTTATGACGAAACCCTGCGGCAGCAACTCATTGAATCGGCTGGGACCTGCAGGAACAGTAGTCCGAAACTTGTCTTTCGTGACAAGGGTGTCTATGCCTGCCTGCAGGGACCTCGACTTGAAACCGCAGCTGAAATTCGGCGTTTGAGAATCGATGGATGCGATATCGTCGGCATGACGGCAATGCCCGAATGCGCGCTCGCGAGAGAACGCAACCTGCCCTATGCGGGAATATCCGTCACGGTAAATGCCGGGGCCGGGATCAATGACGAGGTGGTGGAAATTGATGAGATACACGCCGCAATGAACGAGGGCATGACCTGGGTACGCGACATTTTGTGTATCTTCTAACACCGTTATCTGTTTTTCAGTGTTGCGGCTCAGAGCTCATACCGTTAAGGATGAGTAGATTCATACCCATGATTTCGCAGGAATAAACTCTGTTCGCAGAAGGCTTACCCAGGACTCACTCCTCTGCTGGCTTGCGGCCCTCCGGGCTCGGCGCCCCCGGCTTCCTTCACTTCGTCAGGAGCCTCTTCGAGTCTCCTTCCTGCGTTCAGCGCTACGCTTTTACGGCTACGGAGTGAGTCCTGGGTAAGCCTTCTGCTAGGTTGCTCTACATTGTCAGCAGTCCCAAGTAGGTTTTGAAGAGCTAGCACGAAAGAAAGCATC
>JACZXW010000053.1 GCA_022571415.1 Pseudomonadota bacterium | reverse complement strand
GTAATTTGGCCCACCGGTACCCTCGGGTACAACCCAGTTAATATTCTGCGCCGGGTCCTTGATGTCGCAGGTCTTGCAATGGATGCAGTTCTGCGCATTGATCTGGAACTTCCTGCTGCCGTCCTCTTCCTCTATCACCTCGTAAACCCCGGCAGGGCAGTATCGCTGGGCCGGTTCATCATACAGCGGCAGGTTGGAGTGAATCGGGATATTGGTATCTGTGAGCTGCAGGTGGCAGGGCTGGTCCTCTTCATGGGACGTATTGGTAATAAAAACCGATGAAAGCGTGTCGAAACTTATTTTGCCATCGGGCTTTGGATAGTCAGGTTTTCCACACCTGCTGGCGAGTTTTAATTGCGCGTGATCGGGTTTTGAATCCTTCAGTGTAAATGGCAACCTGCCTCTGAAGATGTACTGGTCAATCCAGGTAAAGGCGGACCCCAGGAACAGTCCAAGTTTATGCAAGCTTGGCGTGGTGTTGCGCGCCTTGTATAACTCGTCGTACACCCAGGAATTTTCGAAAGCAGTGACATAGCTTGTCAGTTCCTCGCCACTGCCTGAACCTTCTTTGAGCGCCTTAAAAACAGATTCAGCAGCCAACATACCGGTTTTCATCGCCGTGTGAGTACCTTTCTGTTTCAGGTTATTGAGGAACCCGGCGTCGTCCCCAACCAGTAATCCACCAGGCATGATCAGTTTGGGTATAGCTTGCAGACCACCTTTAACAACCGCCCTCGCTCCGTAAGCCACTCTTTTGCCACCCTCAAGAAAATGCCTGATGAATTTATGGTGTTTGAACCGCTGAAATTCTTCGTAGGGGTTCAGGTGAGGGTTCTTGTAACCAAGGTCAACGATCAGGCCAACGGCCACCTGGTTGTTTTCAAGATGGTACAAAAAGGAACCACCTAGCGTGCCCCCGGGAAAATGTCCGAGAGGCCAGCCGATGGTATGTATGACCTTGCCAGGAATGTGCTTGTCGGGATCAATGTCCCAGATTTCCTTAAAACCAATGCCGTAATGCTGCGTATCTGCGTCCTGGCACAGATCGAACTTTTGCATCAGCTGTTTACCCAGGTGACCGCGACAACCCTCGGCAAAAACCGTGTATTTCGCATGTAATTCGTAGCCGGGTTCAAAGGTGGGTTTTTGTTCGCCATCTGCACCAATTCCCATATCACCGGTTGCGACACCTTTTATGGAGCCGTCTTCGTTGTACAGTACATCGCTTGCGGCGAATCCCGGGAAAATATTAACCTCCAGTGCTTCTGCCTGTTCTCCCAGCCAGCGGCAGAGGTTACCCAGGCTAACAGCATGGTTGCCGTGATTGTGCAGGGCAGTGGGTATAAGCCAGCTGGGGAGTTTCATCCCCTGGTAGTCATCAATCAGGTAGTAGATATCATCTTCCGTGACCGGGTTGTTAAGTGGCGCGCCCATCTGCTGCCAGTCCGGAAACAACTCGTCCAGCGCTCTCGGTTCGACCACGGCGCCCGAGAGAATGTGGGCACCGATTTCAGAACCTTTTTCGACCAGGCATACCGTAAATTCATCACCTGTTTCTGCCGTTAATTGCGCAAATCTAATGGCTGTGGCCAGGCCTGCAGGGCCCCCGCCCACTACCACCAGATCAAATTCCATGGATTCTCTTTCCACGCGCCGAACTCCTGAAGTCGCTGCTATATCACCATGTATTGTATGAAATGTCGGTAACCAAAGGAAATCATTCAAATTTATGAACGGTGATAGTGATTCTGAAGTAAGGGATAAAGCCTTGCAGACTACACGCCCGGGGAGATTGACTTTGGTTGCCTGGTATTGATTCTGATGCCTTAAACCGTCAAAATACGCGCTCTTCAAAATGGACCACACGCGGTTTCTCGCGTGTCTCGATTAATCCCCGGATTCTTTATAACACTAGCAGAGGAATTGCATGAAAGTTCTCGTAGCTGCCAAACGTGTCGTTGACTATAACGTGAATATTCGCGTGTTAAGTGACAATACAGGCGTCGATCTAAACAATGTGAAAATGTCGCTCAATCCATTTGATGAAATAGCTCTCGAAGAAGCTGTGCGCTTGAGGGAAGCGGGCACTGCTGAAGAAGTTATTGTTGTATCAATAGGATCCAGTGCCTGCCAGGAACAAATCCGGACGGCCCTGGCACTGGGTGCTGACCGGGGAATCCTGGTTGAAACTGAAGAAGAGATGCAACCACTTGCCATCGCAAAAGTACTCAAGGCGATTGTGGAGAAGGAGCAACCGCAGTTAATCATCCTTGGAAAGCAGGCGATTGATGATGACAACAGTCAAACCGGCCAGATGCTGGCTGCTCTTGCGGGTCTTTCCCAGGCTACTTTCGCCTCCAAGGTAGTGATTGGTGACGGAACCGCCACAGTAACTCGCGAGGTTGATGGCGGCCTTGAAACCATCACAGTCAAGCTACCCGCAATAATTACCACTGATTTGCGCTTGAACGAACCACGTTATGCATCGTTACCCAACATTATGAAGGCAAAGAAGAAGCAGGTTGACATCTATACCCCGGAAGAACTTGGTGTTGATATTGTCTCTCGAGTGAAGACATTGAAAGTAGAGCCGCCTGCCGAGAGGAAGGCGGGTGTCATCGTAGAATCGGTGGAGGAGCTGGTGGATAAATTAAGGAACGAAGCGAAGGTGATCTCATGAGTATACTTGTAGTCGCGGAACATGATAACGATTCTATTAAGGCGCCAACTCTGGTGGCTGTTGCTGCAGCCCAGGCGATCGGTGGTGATATAGAAATCCTGATCGCCGGTTCCGGATGTTCGGGAGCTTCAGACGCGGCGTCGAAGATCGCTGGAGTATCGAAGGTACTCGTTGCAGATAATGATTGCTACGCCCATCAGCTGGCGGAAAATATTGCCGACCTCATCAGTGAGATTGGATCTGGCTATAGTCATATTCTTACGGTCACCACCACGTCAGGTAAAAATTATATGCCGCGAGTCGCCGCGTTGCTGGACGTGGCACAGATTTCTGAGATCAGTGGGGTTGTTAGCGAGGACACGTTTGAGCGACCTATCTATGCAGGCAACGCCATTGCGACAGTGCAATCGAGCGATTCGATCAAGGTACTGACCGTCAGGGGTACAGCGTTTGATCCGGTTGAAGCACAAGGTGGCAGTGCGTCGGTCGAGAATATTGATATCGTTAAAGATTCGGGCCTGTCAACCTGGGACCAGGAAGAGATTGCAAAGCTGGAACGCCCTGAGTTAACCGCGGCTAGCATCATTATTTCTGGCGGCAGAGGCATGCAAAATGGCGAGAACTTCGCGTTGCTGGAATCGGTGGCGGATAAACTAGGAGCCGCAATTGGCGCCTCACGAGCCGCAGTTGATGCGGGCTTTGTTCCCAACGATATGCAGGTCGGTCAAACCGGTAAGATTGTCGCGCCGGATCTGTATATAGCGGTAGGTATCAGTGGTGCGATCCAGCATCTTGCGGGGATGAAAGACAGCAAGGTTATTGTTGCCATCAACAAGGATGAGGATGCGCCCATATTCCAGGTTGCTGATTATGGTCTGGTAGCGGATCTGTTTAAGGCCGTTCCGGAACTCGACGCACTGTTGTGATAGTTCCAGGGACGAACCTGCAACTTCGTCCCTTAGCCTCCCTTGGCTCATCGCAAAATCCATCTGCAGTTGTTGCCAGTCCGGGGTCCTTATGTTTCCGATTGGCGCTAATTCCCAGCCATGGGTTTAACGTCAGAATCTGCTAGTTGCTGAGAACAAAGCCCTCGTAACCATTTTCTGCGACATCATCACAATGTTGGCGATAAACATCCATTCCGCCTACATAGGGCATAAACACTCGAGACTTACCGGGAACATTTGCACCCACGTACCATGAATTTGCCCTTGGATAGAGTGTGCCGTCTGCGACCTCTGAGACGTGCCTGACCCATTCTTCCTGCGCATCATCTTTTGCTTCTATTCGTGTGAGACCATGTTCACGCAGGTACCCGATACAGCTTGTGATCCATTCAACGTGTTGTTCAATAGCAACAGGCATATTGGTCAGTACTGATGGGCTTCCCGGGCCGGTCACAGTAAAAAGATTTGGGAATCCGGCGATTTGCAGTCCGAGGTAGGTACGCGGACCTGCTTCCCAGGCACTACTCAGCGTCTGCTGATTGGATCCCCTGATGTCCATCCCTAGCAGCGGGCCGGTCATCGCGTCGAAACCCGTTGCAAAAACCAATACGTCAAGTTCGTATTCCGCATTCTTGGTGCGCACACCTTTTCGCGTGATCTCGATGATCGGGGCCTTCCTCACATCAACCAGCTCAACATTTTCTCGATTGAATGTCTCATAATAGTCAGTATCAATCGGGGGACGTTTAGTGCCGTAGGGATGGTCCGTTGGCAGCAGCATCTCAGCGACTTGCGGATCCTTGACGATTGCCCTGATTTTGGCACGAATGAATTCAGCTGCTGTATTGTTGGCTTCCTCGTCAATCAACAGATCTGCAAACGATTCAGCGAGGAAGCGAAAGCCGCCGACCTCCCACAGGTCGCTGTATATTTTTTGTCGTTCCTCTTCGGTCACATCGCTCGCTAAGCGTTCAATTGTCGCGAAGGGGAATCCACCTCCTGAAGTGCGACAGGCTGCCCGAATTTCCTTATAATTTTTCTTGATGTCCGCCGCCATCTCCGGTGAAAGTGGCTCATTGCGAGCGGGTACGCTGAAATTAGGTGTCCGCTGAAAGATCGTAAGGTGTTTAGCCTCGGCAGCGATGACGGGAGTAGCCTGAATACCTGTCGATCCGGTTCCGATGAGACCCACCCGCTTTCCTGAAAAATCAACACCTTCATGGGGCCAGGCACCTGTGTGATACCAGTCTCCCGTAAACTGATCGAGTCCTGGAAAGTTAGGCGTATTTCGGGTTGATAGGCAACCGACAGCTGTCACAACGAAATGCGCCGAAGTCTTCTCACCATTTTCGGTTGTCAGATTCCAGCGATTGTTGGCATCATCAAAGTGAACACTGGTGATGCGGGTGTTGAACTGGATATCCGGGAGCAGCTTAAAACGATCGGCTACATGTTCCAGATAGTTTAGAATTTCTGGTTGAGCGGGGTATCGACTCGACCATTTCCACTCTTGTTCCAGTTCTTCTGAAAATGAATAGGAATAGTAATAGCTCTCCGAGTCGCATCGTGCGCCCGGATAGCGGTTCCAATACCAGGTTCCCCCGACGCCATCGCCGGCTTCAAAGACCCGGGTTTTCAAACCCATCAGATCACGAACGCGATGGAGCGCATATAAGCCTGAAAATCCCGCACCAATGATGGCGACGTCCAGATCCGACTCACTGACTTCGTTAACTGTCATGTTTCGCACTTCCTCCCTTCAGAAGCAATCAAAGATAACCCAATACGGCAGCCAGGAAAACATTAGAAGCGGCTGCCTGGGTCAACAATACATTGATCGCGGACGGGAAAGTGGTTTATCGCCCGGGGGGTTACGTTTTCAGGCGAGGTCGGCCCATGAAATCTCTCTTGCCAATCGGTACGCCTTTCATTCGCAGGATGTCATAAGCCGTTGTGGCATGGAAATAGAAGTTGGGAAGCGAAAACGACATTAAAAAATCTTCGCCGGTAAAGGTCATGGTGCGATCGCCAATCTTGAACAGAACTTCCTTTCCTTCGAATGCATTCACCGTCTCGGATGTAAACGCTTGTATTCCGGCGCGTGCCTCGGAGACGAGGTTTTGAAGTCCCGCATAGTCCAGGTCTGGCGCGGGTGATGGCGGTGTGAACAGACCTTCCTGCACACCCTTTAATGCGCCCAGGGAATGGTGTGCCACCGAGACTAGCTGAAATCGAAAGGGCATCATATCCGGATGAATATGCGTCTCTACGACGTCGTTTAGATCAATGCCATTTGTTTCGCAGTGAGTTCGACCCTTGTCGAGAAAGCCTGAGACTGCGTCGAGTATCTGCGTGTAGGTACCGATGCTGACGTCATACAGTGAAATGGCCATCTTTTAAATCTCCAGGGTTAATGCTGATGAGGTAGTTTACATGAGAGTAAACTTTACGTCACAGATTGTCTGGCAGTCGTTACTCATGATCAGGGTCCTGTGGCACATTATGCTCGATGATAAAATCAAGTAGTTCAACACCTTCCTCCACCAGGTCATTTACCGAGAAATATATTGCCACCACTTTTCCATCCTGGGGTGCACAGATCGTGTGTTCCATCTTCATGGCTTCAATGACTATAAGAGGGGTACCCGCTTTAACTTCACAACCGGCCTCAACAAGCACTGAAATCAGTTTTCCGGACATGGGTGCTTTGACGTTCTTTTCAGATTCAGCAGAGTGCCGGCTTTCCGTATCGGGTAGTTGAACGACGATCGTTCGCTCGGGCAGGAACACGGTTAGCTGATTGCCAAGCTGAAAGACATGGGGTTCAAAGCTGCTTGCCTGAGTTGTTATACCGAAGGGGGTTTTTATTGTGATGACTTTGTTGGTACAAGTCGTAGTAAGTGAGTATTCATTGCCTTCAATGGACATCACCAGGATGCTGGAATTTTCCTGATTCATGCGGAAGTTGGTTTCGCTGTGCCAGGGAGATTGTTCTGCACCTTTTTCCAACAGGTATTTTGCGGCTGCGGCGAGTGTATCCTGAAGATCCCTATCTGATGCCGGATGGAAAGTTGAACCACCATCCAGATAATCGGTCGTAACCTTAGCATTCTCGAATGCTTCGCTTCGCAGCAAGTGAGCCAGGAAGTCACGATTGGTTTTGACACCCGCAATTTTTAAACCGGCAAGAGCATCCCTGAGTTTTCTGATCGTGTCCTTGCGAGAACCACTCCAGGCAATGATTTTCATCATCATTGGATCGTAATGAACGCCTATCATGTTTCCCGAGACGACACCGTTATCGATACGAATATCCCCGGGAAGTTCCAGGTGTTCAATTTTTCCACTGGCAGGCAGGAATTCATTGAGCGGGTCCTCAGCGTAAATCCTGGCTTCCAGCGAGTGGCCTTCTATACCAATATCGTCCTGGGATAACGGTAGATGTTCCCCCACTGCAATTCTGAGTTGCCACTCCACCAGATCCTGTCCCGTAGTCATTTCCGTCACCGGGTGTTCAACCTGCAGACGGGTATTCATTTCCATGAAATAGAAATTGTTGTCTTCGCTGAGCAGGAACTCGACCGTCCCCGCACCGACATAGTCAATGGCTGACGCGGCACTCACGGCGGCTTCACCCATTTGCTGGCGCAGGCTATCAGGAAAATTGGGGGCAGGCGCTTCTTCGATAATTTTCTGGTGTCGCCGCTGCAATGAACAATCACGCTCGTTCATGTGGATACAATTGCCGTGCTGGTCTGCAAATATCTGAATTTCGATATGGCGGGGATGTTCGAGATACTTCTCCACGATTAATGTGTCGTTACCAAAAGCGGAGAGAGCCTCCCTTTTTGCCGATTGAATCGCCTCCATGAGTTGTTCAGGTTTGCGTACGATCTTCATTCCTTTTCCGCCACCACCGGCTTCAGGCTTTACCAGAACAGGGTATCCGATTTCCTCCAACTGCCCTTCGATAGTCCTGTCGTCTACCTTGTTGACCCCAGGCAGGACCGGAATACCAGCCTCTCGCATCTTTGTTTTAGCGACTCCTTTCAGTCCCATTGATCGAATCGCTGCCACTGGCGGGCCAATGAAAATGATTCCCGCCTTCCGGCAGCGGTCAGCAAATTCGGGATTTTCAGCCAGGAATCCGTAGCCCGGATGAATGGCATCTGCCTTTGACTCGGATGCTGCTTGGAGGATGTTGTCGATGTTCAGGTAACTGTCCTGGGCAGGTGCATCGCCGATCAGATAGGCCTGATCGGCCGTTTTCACATGCAGGGCATCGGCATCTGCGGTGGAATAAATGGCGATTGTCTCGATATCGAGCTTGTGTGCAGTTTGCATTATGCGCACTGCTATTTCGCCCCGGTTAGCAATGAGTAACCTGTTAATTATCATCTCGCTGGTTCCTGTCCGGACGTAGACGGATTCTATTAAAAATAAAAGGGGGACAGCCCCCTCGATGTTTGAATCCGACGAGCATTGGTTACATTCTGAAAACACCAAACCTGGTGTCGTCTATGGGTTTATTCAGGCAGGCGGACAGGGCAAGCCCAAGGACGGTTCGTGTTTCTGCGGGATCGAGGATACCATCATCCCACAAACGTGCACTCGCATAATAGGGATGTCCCTGAATTTCGTATTGCTCAATGATGGGGCTCTGGAACTTTTCCCGCTCTCCTTTTTTCCACTTCTTCCCTGAACGCTCCATATTGTCTTCGGTAATCTGCGCCAGCACATCAGCCGCCTGCTGCCCGCCCATGACGGACACTCGCGCATTTGGCCACATCCAGAGAAAATTGGGATCGTAGGCACGACCGCACATACCATAGTTTCCCGCACCAAAACTGCCGCCGATAATGAGGGTAAGCTTTGGTACGTTCGCGCAAGCAACCGCAGTCACCATTTTTGCGCCATGTTTGGCGATACCTTCAGTTTCATATTTCTCACCAACCATAAATCCCATGACATTTTGCAGGAAGAGCAGGGGGATTTTTCGCTGGCAACAGAGCTCTATAAAATGGGCTCCTTTCTGTGCAGATTCTGAAAACAATATGCCGTTGTTAGCGAGTATACCCACTGGGATGCCGTGAAGATGCGCGAACCCACAAACTAGCGTTGTACCAAATTTGGATTTGAATTCATCAAATTCCGAAGCATCTACCAGCCTCGCGATGATTTCCCGGACATCGTAGGGTTTGGCGAGGTCAGTCGATACGATGCCGTAGATTTCCGCTGGATCGTATAAGGGATCCCTGGGTTTCTGGAGGACCAGTTGCTCAGGTTTCCTGCGATTGAGATTTGCAATGATTGAACGGACAATTTGAAGCGCGTGTCTGTCATCGTCTGCCAGGTGATCGGCGACACCGGAAATCCTGGTATGAACGTCTCCACCGCCCAACGCTTGTGCGGATACGATTTCACCAGTGGCGGCTTTGACCAGGGGCGGGCCAGCGAGGAAGATAGTTCCCTGATCCTTAACGATAATGCTTTCGTCCGCCATGGCGGGGACATAGGCACCACCGGCAGTGCAGGATCCCATCACCGCTGCAATCTGTGGGATACCTTTGGATGACATGATCGCCTGGTTGTAGAAAATCCTGCCGAAGTGGTTTCTGTCTGCAAATATTTCATCCTGGTGGGGCAGGTTGGCACCCCCGGAATCCACAAGATAGATGCAAGGCAAATGGCATTGGTCAGCAATAGCTTGAGCGCGTAAATGTTTCTTTACAGTGATTGGATAGTAGGTGCCACCTTTAACAGTGGCATCGTTAGCGACGATGATGCATTCCAGCCCTGAAACCCGGCCGACGCCGGTAATGATGCTGCCGCAGGGCGATTCCCCATCGTACAATTCGTAGGCTGCGAATTGCGACAGTTCCAGAAAGGGTGATCCGGGATCTATCAATTGATCGATCCGATCGCGCGGCAGTAGCTTTCCCCGGTCCGTATGACGTTGCTTTGATGATTCCGATCCTCCCTGCCTGATGACTGCAAACTTTTCCTGCAGATCGCTGACGAGCTCACTCATGTCGGCCAGGTTGGATTTGAATTCAGTGGAGCTGGTACTGATTTTTGATTGGAGAGTTGCCATGTGGATCAGACCTGTTTAACGTGATTCGTTGAACAATTCACGACCAATCAGCATGCGACGGATCTCGGAAGTACCAGCGCCAATCTCATAGAGTTTTGCATCACGCAGTAACCGACCGCTGGGATAGTCATTGATGTAACCGTTGCCACCTAACAGTTGAATCGCATCAAGCGCCATCTGGGTCGCATTTTCGGAGCAGAATAGGATGGCTGCTGCAGCATCTTTGCGTGCTGTTTCACCGCGGTCACAGGCGCAAGCGACAGCGTAGAGATAGGCGCGGCTTGCATTCATCTTTGTGTACATATCGGCGATTTTCCCCTGGACGAGCTGAAATTCGCCAATGGACTGCCCAAACTGTTTTCGTTCGTGAATATAAGGGACCACCAGGTCCATACATGCCTGCATGATCCCAATGGGTCCCGCAGCCAGGACGACACGCTCGAAATCCAGGCCACTCATCAATATCTTCACGCCTTCATTTTTCTTGCCTAGGATATTGGCCGCCGCAACTCGGCAATCCTCAAAAACGAGTTCACAGGTGTTCGAACCACGCATACCCAGCTTGTCGAGCTTGGCTGAGCGGCTGAAGCCAGGTGTATCTCTTTCGACGATAAAAGTACTGATGCCACCGGCTCCAGCATCAGCGGTCCTGGCATAGATGACATAAACATTGGCGTCAGGACCATTGGTGATCCACATTTTGGTTCCGTTGAGAACGAACTCATCTCCATCCTGATCTGCCTTGAGCTGCAGGCTGATCACATCGCTACCGGCATTGTGTTCACTCATGGCGAGGGCGCCGATGTCATCACCACTGAGCAGGCCGGGCAGGTAACGCCTTTTCTGCTCATCCGTACCGTTTCTGAATATCTGGTTCACGCAGAGGTTTGAATGGGCGCCGTAACTCAAGCCCACCGATGCCGATGCTCGGCTCAGTTCTTCCATGGCGACGCAATGGGCAAGATAGCCCAGTCCCGCACCGCCGTATTCTTCCGAGACGGTGATGCCGAGCAACCCCATGTCGCCCATTTTCTTCCACAGGTCTTTGGGGAATTCGTTACTGGAATCAATTTCAGCTGCACGCGGAGCGATTTCATCGGCAGCAAACCGATTAACCTGATCCCGCAGCAGATTGATGGTTTCATCGAAACCAAAATTTAGGTTTTCGTATTGGACGCGCACTTTTTGAAATGTTCTGGCTAAAAACGTTTCGCAGTATACCAGCTAACCTTGGTGGCGGTTGCGCCGACCTTGTCGACAACGTCGAGAATAAGAGCAAATAGCGCCATTCGAACCAGCACACCATTATCAGTCTGCCGGAAGATGGCGAGATTTGGATTTTCATTCAGGTCATTGTCCAGCTCATTAGCATTTCCCCGGGAGTCTCGCGGCAGAGGGTGCATGATGACTGTATTGGGTTCGCAATATTCCGTGTAGATTGACTGGTTCAAGCGGAACAGACCCTTGTACCGGTCAGCTTCCGCCTGGCTAGGGAATCTCTCTTCCTGAGTTCTTGTGACGTAGAGGATATCTGCGTGGCGAATACCTGAATGTAGCTCGTCGGATTCAATGACCTCGTGACCTGCGCTTTTGATCCCGTCGATATAATCTTTTGACAAACTGAGCTCCGGTGGCGACACCAGGGTGAAGTGCAGGTCAGAGTATAGAGACAGCAATTTGCACAGGGAGTGCACAGCACGTCCATAGCGCAGATCACCCACCAGGGCGATGCGAAGGCCATCGATATCTTTACCGCGATCTGTCATCTCCTTGCGAATGGTATACAGGTCTAGCAACGCCTGGCTGGGATGCTCATTGGCGCCGTCACCACCATTGATGACAGGTACGCGACTTGCTATCGCAAATTCGTCGACCGAGCCTTCCTGCTGATGGCGCATAACGATCACATCACTGTAGCCGCTAAGGACGCGGGCGGTATCGTAGAAAGACTCTCCTTTGGCGATCGCGGAAGCTTTTATTTCAGTCGTCTCCCTGACTTCTCCTCCGAGGAGATTCCAGGCACTGCCAAAACTCACCCGGGTCCGGGTACTGGGTTCGAAAAACATATTGCCGAGAATTGCGCCTTCAAGTACGCGTGTAACAAGCTGCCGATGCGCATAGGGAAGCATCTGGTCTGCCACGTCGAATACTCTTTCGACCGCCCGGCGATCAAACTGAGAGACGGAGAGAATGTGGCTTCCAACAAAGTTCATAACCCGATTATGTCATAAAGGAAAAGCGTGTCGGACTTATTTTGTAAGATCCCTCGCCTTTGATTCGGGCTGACACCGGATTGATGAGGTATCAGGTATGCAACTTGCCCGGCAATGTCAAAATCAGCTTCCGCATCCACTGATTAGCCTGATCCTGGTCGGTGCTTTCATGCCAATAGAGGTAGGTTTCCAGATGGGGAACCTCGAAAGGGATATCCAGGTAACGGACTGGCGTGTTACTGACCAGGAAATCGGCAAATATCCTGGGTACGGTCAACGCGAGATCAGTCCTCAACACAAGTTGTGGGGTTGAAAGATAGTGCTGGGTTCGCAGCGCGATATCTCTTTTCTTACCCATTTTGCCTAGCGCAAGGTCCACATGACCAAGACCACCCCGGCGCGAAGAAATGTGAATGTGTTTTAGTGACAGGTACGTATCGACATCTAGTTTCTCTTTAACCAGCGGGTGGTCCTGGCGGACAACGCATACATGTGGATGGGAAAATAGTGGTGCCTGTTTTATCAGTGGGTCCGGGGTCAGCGGGATATCAACAGCCAGGTCCAGGTTACCTGAGGCGAGCTCAATGTTCATGTCCCGGCGATGTACGTGGTAGCAGTCGATAGATATCAATGGCGCTTCCTGCTTGATCTTTCCAAACAGCCAGGGCAGGAAAATTGCCTGGGTCAGGTCGGTCATTGATACGCGAAACCGCTTGTCTGATACTTTCGCATCAAAGTGTTCACTTTCCTGCACACTTGAGCGGATGAGTCCCAGTGCCTGCCTGACGGAGCCGATGATGTTTTGCGCCACTGGCGTTGGCACCATGCCTTCTGCCGTGCGCACAAACAGCGGGTCATCGAACAGTGTTCTTAGCCGGGACAGGGAGTTGGATACAGCCGGTTGGGTGATGCCGATGATTTCACCGGCACGGGTAAGATTGCCTTCTGTATAGATGGCATCGAAGACAACAAAAAGATTCAGGTCCACGTCGCTAAGTTTCATTTTTCTAATCCGTTATTCGCCCGGTTCACAGGGTTGGGCTGCTACCTGTAAATAAGTTGACTGAATAAAAACAACAATTGTGATAAATGATACTTATGATCAGGGAGGTTTCAATCATTGCGTTACAATAAGATGGTCAGGGATTTTATGAAGGGTGCTTTTCTTGCCGATTGTTCTTTATAAAACAATTAGATACAGTACTTTATTAATTAACTAAATGAATACTATCATGGGTAAGATGAAAACCGTGCCGCGGCTGCCATTTGGTTTCGCCAAACGTCATGGTGTGATATTGATGCCGGACGAGGACCACGAACTGGTTGTCCTGTACAAAGCAGGTCTAACAACAGAGGTCCTGGCTGAAGTGCGCCGCTTCGCGGGTGGGGCTTTTGATTGCCGGGAGGTTGATACGCCAACTTTCAAGCGCAACCTCTCCAGCACTTACCAGGATGATTCCGGTGAAGCCATGCAGATGATCGAGGACCTGGGTGAAGGATTGGACCTAGGCAGCATTGCGGACCTGATTCCCGAAACCGGTGATTTGCTGGAGCAGGAAGATGATGCCCCGATCATCAAGTTGATTAACAGCCTTTTAACGGAGGCAATAAAGGTAGACGCCTCTGATATACACATTGAAACCTACGAGACCCGGCTGGTGGTGAGGTTTCGTGTAGATGGTATGTTGCGGGAAGTTGTCAGTCCAAGGCGCGCCCTGGCACCATTGTTAGTTTCCAGAATCAAGGTTATGGCGAAACTGGATATCGCGGAAAAAAGACTGCCCCAGGACGGTCGAATCTCGGTCAGGGTTGGTGGTAAAGAAGTTGACGTGCGGGTCTCCACCATTCCCGCGAGTAACGGTGAAAGAGTGGTGATGCGTCTGCTTGATAAACAGGAAGGCAGGAGAGATCTGGCGCATCTGGGCATGAACCCGACAGATATGAAAGCGATGCAAATCATTGTTTCCAGGCCTCATGGGATCCTTCTCGTCACAGGTCCTACAGGTTCCGGTAAGTCCACTACCTTGTATGCCTGCCTGGATCAGTTGAATGACCGAAGCAGAAACATCCTGACCGTGGAAGATCCAATCGAGTATGACGTTGAGGGGATCGGACAGACCCAGGTCAATACAAAATCTGATATGACATTTGCCAGAGGACTCAGGGCAATCCTCCGCCAGGATCCCGATGTGGTGATGGTTGGTGAAATTCGCGACTATGAGACCGCGGATGTTGCCGTTCAAGCGAGCCTCACTGGGCATCTGGTGTTGTCCACGATACATACCAATACTGCAATCGGAGCGCTGACTCGCCTGGAAAATATGGGCGTCCAGCCATATTTACTGAGTAACAGTATTGTCGGTTTGCTGGCGCAGAGGCTGGTCAGGGTACTTTGTAAACATTGTCGTAAGAGCTATGTTGCTGACGATTACGAATGCGAATTTCTGAAAGTTGATTCGTCGAAACCACCGACCCTGTACAGGGCCGATGGTTGCGAAAAGTGTGCGCAGGAAGGGTATCGGGGTCGAGTGGGTATATACGAAGTCGTTGTGATTGACGATGAAATCCGTCGCATGATTCACAGTGGTACATCCGAACTCGAAATTGAACAATACGCAAGAAAACATACCACCGGTATCCGGGACGACGGGCGGACCAAAATATTAGAGGGTTCGACCACGATCGATGAAATTCTTCGTGTCACCATGGAGGACTGACTTAAGCAATGGCCGCCTTTGAATATACAGCCCTCAATATGCGGGGTCGGGAAGAAAAGGGAGTCCTCGAAGCCGACAGCAGCAGACAGGTCCGGCAGATGTTGCGAGAAAAGGGTCTGGCGCCACTCGTGGTGGTCGTTACCAGTGAGCGGGAAGATCGTGAGACCAATAACCCTTTTGCCGAATTTTTTAAACCGTCGTTATCCGTTGGGCAAAGGGCGTTATTGACACGGCAGTTGGCCACGTTGATTGGAGCAGGTTTACCCGTGGAAGAGGCATTGCTCGCGGTCTCGAAACAAAGTGAGAATCCGAAAACCCACCGCCTGATGCTGACAGTCAGATCGAAGGTGATGGAAGGTTATTCTCTTGCCAACAGTTTTGCGGAATATCCAAAGGCGTTTCCAGGTTTGTACAGGGCAACCGTTGCAGCGGGTGAATCGGCCGGGCACCTGGACCTTGTCCTGAACCGGCTAGCGGATTTTACGGAATCACAGCAGGAGTCCAGGATGCGGATTCAGCAGGCGATGGTGTATCCGGTTATTTTATTTGTCCTGACGGTGGCAATCCTGGCGGGTCTCCTCGGTTATGTTGTGCCGGACATCGTCCAGGTGTTTGCAGATACAGGCCAGGCGCTACCGCCACTCACCATTATGGTGATTGCCACAAGTGAATTTGTGACTGACTATGGCCTCATTGTTGCTCTGTTGCTGGTGGCGATTGGATATGGAGTCAGCCGATTACTGCGTATTCCCGGCGTTCGCCTTGCCTACGATCGAAGATTATTACACTTGCCGCTGGTTGCGAAAATGAGTCGTGGAATAAATACCGCGCAGTTTGCCAGCACCTTGAGCATTCTCTCAAGGAGTGGCGTGCCGCTGGTGGACGCTTTAAAGATTGCCGGAGAAGTCGTGTCAAATACCTGGCTGCGGGAGAAAATAGCCGAGGCTACGGTGAAGGTAAGTGAAGGCTCAAGTTTGCATCTTGCGCTGGAGAGCAGTGGTTACTTCCCGCCAATGATGCTGTATATGATCGCCAGTGGCGAAGCCAGTGGTGAACTCGATGACATGCTCAACAGGGTCGCCAATCACATGCAGCAGGATGTTGAGTTGTTGCTGGGCGTGCTGTTAAGCCTGTTTGGTCCGCTGATGCTGATCTTGATGGGGGGAGCGGTTTTTACCATTGTGATGGCAATCCTGCTACCGATTATGAATCTAAACCAACTCGTGGTTTGATTCAGAGGTTCCCTGGATGATTAACACCGTGGATTCACGTTAAAATACTTGTACCTAAAGTAGTCTTTTGGAGAAATATGAACGCGTCGCGAATAGGGGGATTTACCCTGATTGAGATTATGGTGGTCGTGGTCATCCTCGGTGTTCTCGGTGCGCTGATTATTCCAAATATCATCGGCAGGCCAGACGAAGCAAGGGTCACAGCAGCGAGATCCGATATTCAACAAATAGGCAACGCGCTGGAACTCTATCGCCTGGATAATGGACAATATCCCAGCTCTGACCAGGGTTTGGATGCCCTGGTGGAAGAGCCAGCCGGCTATCCGGAAGCACGGAACTGGAGCCCTGACGGTTACCTCAAACGTTTGCCAGTTGATCCGTGGGGCGAACCTTATCTTTACTTCAGTGAAGATCGGTCCATAGAAGTTTATTCTTTTGGCGTCGATCGAAAGGAAGGAGGTGAAGGGGTCAATGCCGATATCAGGTTGTCCGAACTCTAGTTCGCATCTTGTCCGGGGTTTTACCCTGATTGAGATCCTCGTCGTTCTTTTTATAGTGTCAATCATGACTGGAATCGCGGTCGTCAATCTCCCAGGTTTTACCCAGACAGGTGATTTTGATACTGAAACCAACCGGCTAAAAGTTGTATTGGAGATGCTAAGGGAGCAAGCGCTGGTCCAGGCTAATGAGTATGGTCTGACACCTGGGCGCAAGGGTTATCAGTTTTATGTCTACGACGAGATGAACCAGGTATGGGAGTTACTGCAGGAGGCGCCCTTTGCAGCACGAAGATTGCCCGCCAATATTCATATATCAGTTCGGGTTGAAGGGCGCGATTTGCAGGTTGGTGAGGGTGACTCGCCACCAATATTGATTCTTTCGAGTGGCGAAATCACGACCTTTGAACTCACGATGGAGTCTGATGTGGATGACGATTTGCAGCGTACGCTTGAGTCCGATGGCTATGGTGCCATTGTCTGGCGGGGTGAAGATGAGCCGTAACGGCAAGGGCAGGGGATTTACGCTGGTGGAGGTCATGATTTCTCTTTCCATATTTGCAGTTGTCTCCGGCGCGCTGGTACGTATTGCCTCCTCGACGGTACATCAGACT
>JACZXW010000052.1 GCA_022571415.1 Pseudomonadota bacterium | reverse complement strand
ATGTGCCCGCCACCCCAGAACAACATTTCATAATAAACCTCACTGACAAGTTCTCGCGGAAGTACAAACCAGGTCCATGCGAAAGCCATTAGCGCCACCAGAAGCGAGATCGCCGCACAATTCAATGCGAAACGCATGACGCCCTGGGACGAAATTTTCATCCCCACGGGTGGAATAATTGTCATCGTCAGCAACACCTGCATGCCGACGCCAACACCAAACAAAACCAGGCCGGTTAAGAACACCGGATTAGCCAAAACGGGAATGTAGTTGCTCATCACCGGGTTTGCATCCGGCAAAAACCCAGCGATGACCATCAGGATGGTGGCGATACTGATCACAACAAGAATGATCCTGTTGAGCGGCAGATACTCGGCCCTCGAAGCGAGACTCCAAAGTACACCCGCAAAAGCCAGATTCCAGACAAGGACGGACAGATCCACATGGATAACAAGTGCGGTATGAAAAAAATCTGTATTCGGGATCAGTTCGCCGATAAAAGGTGTTCTCGCCAGCACCAGCAGGACAGAAAAGATACCTGCACCAGCCAGTGCCATCACGCTCAGCCACAACCAGCGGACAGCCATATCACGACGCTGATCCATCTCCACAGGTAACGCATAATCGGGGCTGTCAAAATCTCCGTAACTGACGATGCTGTTCATCATGCCTCCCTTTGCGCAGCGTTTGACAAGTGAAATCCGGCATCCCGGTATTCCAGCACCAGTACATCTGCCGGAATCGCCTCTATTACCTCTTCAAAAACCTGTATTCCATCCTTGCCGTTTTCTATTACAAGCCGCACTGATATCTGACCAGCACGCAGGGTGAATCGTTTATACAGAGCAAGTACGCCGTCTCTATGCAAACCGGCCGGATTGATCACGCCACTGTAAAAGGCATCCCCGTTAACCATGAGGGAAACAAGCATCGAAGACTTCTCCCGCGGACAGATCTCAGGGGCACGCATATTGGGCGGCAATTTCTTCAGCTCGGCGTCACCAGGCGTTCGACATTGACCCACCAGTATCCCGCTGTGGCGAACGACCAGTTTCAACTCCGCCGTCTGACTGTCCGCATGCTCATAAACCGGTGACGAGCTGAAATAGCCAATAAACAACCCGATACAAAGATAGAAACTCGCATGAGCAACCAATTGCGGCCACTTTTGTTCATAAAATGTATTAGCCAATTTCTGCACCATTTTCCTGCAACATTTTTTTAACAACTTTTATATGGGAAGCAATTTCTTTCTCGCCCCCCTTACCTATCCATAGCTTGTCTATCTTCTCGCCAACATCTGCATATTTAATATGTGGTTCTCTTAACCTGACAAGCCGCTCCTGTTGCAGTTCCACGCCAAGCCGGTGGTAACAATCATCGGAGCGACAGCCTGTCAGCAGCACTGCGCCTACGCCTTTTTTCCGGCACAGGTAATCCATGTAGGAAGGCGGTAGTTGGCCAATACACTCCAGCGTCTCTGTAACCACCTGCACATCTTCAAATTGCTTGACGTCTGTTCCGTAATCACAGCCCACGATTAAAATCTTGTTCGCCCCGGTTGCCTCTTCCAGTTTTATTTTCAACTCTGACAAAACGTCAAAATTCTTTCGCCCGACAAGATTTATCCCACTATTGGCCTCGTTGACACTTTTAAACGGTGTTACCGAAGGACAGGCACCCGCACAAATTCCGCAACCGACACACCGATCTTCAATAACAACGGCTTGCCTCTTATTTTTTTTAAAAGCATGGGGTTTCATCATGATGGCATCAAAGGGACAATCCGCGTAACACCAGCTGCAACCATTGCAAAATTCAGGATCGACCCGAGCAACATCATGCGAACGGCGAGCCGTCAACGGCAGCATCGTAAGCATCAGGGTGATCGACCCGAGAATCCCCCAGACAGCGTTAGGCCCCCACAGATCCACAAAAGGGAACAGGTTCATGTAGAACCAGTCCATCTCAATTGATCCTAATGTTCTATCGAGATTAGCCTGAGGCATACTGCTGACAGGCATCAATACTGACAGGAACACCAGCGCAGTCAGCACACAGATAGCCAGCCCTTTCGCCGGTATGGTTTTCGAATGATTAATTCTCTGGATATGAATAAACATTCCCAGCAGGAGCGAAAGAGGAACGCCAACATGCAGGAAGATCAGTAGTGAAAAAAAACGATCACTCACTACATCCTGAGTGACAAAACCGAAAGCCATCGGTTCAACGACGATTGGAAATACATCAAACAGCGCGGCAGTGGTCAATGCAATATATTGCGCCCTTTCATCCCATACGAGCCAGTATCCTCCGAGGGCAGATGCGAACAGCAACCATAACAGCGGCACTCCGCTTACCCAGGAAAACCAACGCGCACCCGCGTAACGTTTCAACATCAGCTCCCTGATCAGATGTGCTGTCACCGTTACTGCCATAGCTGCAGATGCAAAGCGGTGCAGACCGCGAATGATACTGCCGACGTAGAATTGATTGTTGCTGATCTTTTCTACTGATTGCCATGCTCCGTCGATGCTGGTCTCAAAAAAGATAAACAGGTATACGCCGGTAATCGTGACGATCCAGAACAAATAGAAAGACAGGGCTCCGAGATTTCGGATAGGGTTCCAATTATCTGGAAACATCCAGGACAGCCATTTGCCAATTAGGACCAGCATCAAGATCCCAGCGTTAACCGCCACTCCTTTCGTAGCTGCATACCGAATACAAAAACGCACACAAAGCCAATGAATGTGCCAATGAACACGGAGTAATCAAAACGATATTGATCGCGGGCAGGATCATAAACCGTACAGAACAGGCGAATTTTATTGGAAACCGCATCTACCAGTCCCTTGCCTTTGGAGGAGAACACAAGCCTTTTTAACGGTTCGATCAACGACGGGACTTCGAAATTCATCCCATAGACCTGCTGAAACACGCGTCCCTGGCCATCAATAATTGACGTTTGGATCAGGTGGTCGAAACCATTCGCTGACGGGAAATAGATAAATCCGAGGTCCGCAGCCAACCCATCAATGGTCGTCTGGTCAGCACTTAGAAACTGCCACTGGTCCAGGTCTATATTCTGCTTTTTGGCGAATTGTTCCATCATCGGCGGGCTATCACGGAACGCGTCAAAACCGACGGAAATTACATTGAAGGTGTCGTCTCCCAGCGCCTCGCGGGCTTTCTCGACGACGCTGGACAAGTGTCGGGTTGTGGTTGGGCAGATATGGTAGCAGCTGGTATAAATCAGGCTGATGATCAGCGGCTTACCACGGTAGGAAGAGATCTCAACCGTTCCGCCTGCCGTGTCCCGGAACCTGTAGTCGCCAACCAGCCTGCCAACGGCAGACAGGCTTATCTGCAGTGCTTCCTTGCGTTCATACTGGCTCGCTTGGGCTTGCGCATGAGTCACCTCGGCTTCGGTCGAACCAGCAAAGCTGAGACACAGCAACAAAGAAATCAAGGCGTTTACTCGTAACATGTTCAGGGTTCTTTTCAGTCAGGTTCCTGGTTAAGTCTTTTCCATCTCCAGACATTGAGGGGCTAGACATCGTTCGTTGTAATTTCCAGAGGCTCCCTAGCTAATGCCCCAGGTTTGGGCCAGGTATTTCCAGTTAATGAAGTAATACACGGCAAACGCCACAAAGAAGACAATCGCCATTACCAGCGTACCGGGTACCGCAATACCGCCTTTGCCAATACCTTCGTAATCGGCGTCACTGGGAGGCGAGGCGATAATGAAGGTCGAAGATTTTTCATCCACGCCGAGTTTTCTGCCAAACAGTAGCGAGCCAACGATAATCAGACAGAAAATGGCACCACCCAGCACAGCTAACAGCACGGACAAGCCGCTCAACGCCAGCAATGTATTCGCGGCCGCAGGGAATTCATGCACGATACCGCCCGTCGTGGAAAAAGTAATATCCCAGTGTCGTCGCGGAACACCCAGCGTACCGGCACCCATCAGAAAGACAGACACCCCGGCCATACCAAGACCAAATAGATAAGGCTGCCAGCTGGCCAACCTTTTCCAGATCAGTTCACGGCGGAAGATAACCGGAACCAACCAGTAGGTCAGAGCCATAAAAGCGAGTGTGGTACCGATCACCACCGTGGCGTGGAAATGTCCCGGAACATACAAGGTGTTGTGGACAAGGATATTGATCTGCTCTACACCCATGGTCACGCCTGAAATACCTCCAAGGAAGCCAAATCCAACAAGAGAGATAAACATGCCAGAGAAGGTCGGGTTACCCCAGGGTGCACGGCGCAACCATTCGAACAGACCCGAGTTGAACCCTTTGGCCCGTTGCGCCGATTCAATCGACCCTGGCACAGTAAGACCGTGAACCATACTGGCCATGACAGCCAGGTACATGGCATAACTGGTATTGAACATCTTGAATTCTGAACTAACGCCCGGATCGACCAACAAATGGTGAACACTGGCCAGCTGCAAAAACAGGATGTACATGAAAAATGCCATTCGACTGACCTTTTCGGACATGGGCTTGGCGCCAAAAACGATGGAGGCAATGGCATACCAGACTGTAATATGGGCAGCCACATTGATCTGCTGTGAAGAATGACCAAACGCCCACCAGATAAGCCGATACATCAGGGCGTCAATCTCGGCAAGGAATCCAAGACTCCATAACAGGGTCGGAATCAGAATGATGGCTCCACTGATGATCGTAAATACTGCGATAATCGCGGCAGTAATCGCGCCAAAGGTTACCAGGGGCACCGAGCCCTCGTAGGTCTTTTCTTCCTTGGCTATCACCAACGTTCCGAAAAATACGAAGCAACCCACAAGGGCGCCCACGGCAAACAGGATCAGACTTAAATAGAACAAGGGATGAGCTTCCATCGGCGCATAGGAAGTCATCATGACACTGGCTTCGCCGCTCATGACGATGTAGTTGTTCATCAGTACACCGATCACCATCAACGCAAACCCGACCCAGGCAAACCTGGGTACTGCAAGCCTGCATCCCAGCAAAACTGACGAAGCAAAATACAACAGCGCTATCTCGAAAAAAATACACCAGAAGATAAGAACGTTAAGTCCATGACCCGTCAGGGCAAGGTAAAACCAGTCGGCAGGTAACAGGTGTACTGCAGGCCAACGAGTCAAGCCGACAAGCAGTCCGTATATTCCGCCAACAAGTAGGCAGACAACGGCAGCAACAGCATGAACCTTGATCATTGTTTCGGCGGGCTGGTAAAGTTTAAGGCCAGTGTCTGGGCATATTCTGAATTGTTGGGACATAACCTACTCCACCACGATGATCTTGCCGATCATCAGGTGATGACCAATGCCGCAATATTCGTTACATATCACACTGTATTCCCCGGATTTATTAGGAGTGAAGCTCACCACATGCTCATATTTGGGTAGCACCTGGATATTGATGTTGGCAGGCTGCAGGGAAAATCCATGTTGCCAATCCAGCGAACTCAGGTGAAATCGATAGGTCTCACCTTTCGTCAGCTCTATAATGGGCCAAAAATCCCACAGTCTGGCTACCATATACACGTCACCCCCCGGCGGGGGTTTAACCACCGGGTACTGCCGCGGTCCCTCATTCCTCACGGTATACTCGTCCACAAATGCCTGGGTCTTCTGCATGAATCTTTCAGGCGTGGTCCGATAGGTTTCAGTAGAAAGGTTTTGATTTCCAACAACATGCCAGAACGGCATCATGAAGGTCATCACCAGACCCCATAGAAATACGATAGTGATCCAGATCAATTCACTGCGTTCTATCGGCTCATTCCACCAGATTCGGTCTTTTGGAGGTGACAGGCTGGTCATTTCAAAACTCCCGGTTTTTGTCTGAATTCAGACATCAAGTGGGCTAGCTCTAGTTAGCCAGTGGAATGCTCGCGATTTCCATAATTCCCCAGATCAGGTAAAGAACCGCTGGAAAGGAAACCCCGAGAAACAACAAGATGAAAGGGTTGTCCAGAATGCGCTGCATGAGAGGCACTGAATCCTGATTTTCGTCCATGATTAATTCCCGGTTTTTAGTTAAGACCATTGTAGGTATGTTTTAGGAGCCAGCATTGACTCAAATCAAAGCAGGACAAAATGTATGCACAGGAAGCGTTATCAATCATCGAATTGATGTAGATCAAGGCTCGATACCGATCCGGCACCTAGTCTAGGTGGTTGAATCCATTCCTTTTGGTTACAGAGATGAGCGCCTTAGAAAATACCGCAGACAGTGATGAGAAAAAACAAGACCTGGTGGACAGCTATAAAACAGTGACAGAAATGAGCTGGAATTTTGACTATGAATCCAGCATCCCCAAGATCCACGACCTATATACACGAGCCAAGTCCAATCAGTGGAACGCAGATGACCTTGACTGGGACACTGTGATTGATCCGTCAAATCCAATCATGGGTCGAGATCATTCTCAATATTCAAAAATGCCTTTTTTCAAACGATTGTCTACCAGCCAGCAGGAAACTTTTACCGCACATTCCACCGCACAACTGCTCTCACAGTTTTTACACGGAGAACAGGGAGCGACGCTGACAGCAGCTACCATTACCCATGCGGTACCGGATATCAAAGCCAAATACTATGCCGCCAGCCAAACTATGGATGAAGCAAGGCATGTCGAGGTATATGACCGGTATGTCAACAAGATTGCCATTCATTATCCCATGGTCCCCTGGTTGAAAAAACTTATCGATGTCACCCTACAGTCCGAAGACTACAAAAAAATAATGATCGGGATGAATATGATCGTCGAGGGGTTGGCCCTCGGCGCCTTTAACAATATGTACCGGCAAACCGATGAACCATTACTGAAATCCATCACCTTCAACGTCATGCGGGACGAGGCGCGGCACGTATCATTCGGACACGTCTACCTCACACCTGTCGTGGCCAGGATGCATGCGGACGATGTTGAAGACCTGGCCCAGTTCGCCTTCGATGCTGTCAATATCCTGGTCCAGGGGCAAACGGAAATGGACCTGGGATTCCAAAAAGTATTGGAAGTCAGCGGCATTGATCAGGCAGATTTCACTGCGGGTATGAAAGAGGCCACGGAGATGGGGCTAGTGCAAGACTTGCCGCCGGGGCAGGTGCATTCCCTGAAGGACCTGATGATCCCGGCGTTGGTCAGGGCAGGACTGATTACGCCAAGGACAAAGGCTTTGTTCGAAGGAATTGGAGTTTCGGTCAATGAGGACATGAGCATACTCAATGCCATGGAAGACTCAAAGTCTGATCAAAACATCCTCAACGAGGTAGGCGCCTCTTACTGATAAATCAGTTGAGTTTTATTGAATCACATGCGGTACAACTGTTAACAGACCTGCCTGAGGCGTTGATCATTACGACGGCCTCAGGCGAGATTGTATTCTTCAACGATTCTGCTGCGACGCAATCCGGCTTTAACAGTGACGAGATGCTGGGTCAGCATATATCAAGGATGCTGCCAGAATCGCATCGACGCAAGGTCAACGTAGTCACCTGGCTGGAACGTTGGGCGGACAATCCTGACCCGGAACAACTACGATACCTTTCACTGGCAGGGGTTCGCAAAAACGGAGATGAAAGACGGTATCAGGTCAGAGTCTCAAAATTTGAAGATAAAGCTGATGTATATTTCGCCGTCGTACTTCGGGACGTCACCGAAACACAAGAACTGACTGTACAGCTTCGACATGCCCAGTTGATCAGCAATCGTATTATCGCAATTGGTGAAGACGCCGTGCTAAGTATCGATGCCGACTTTAAAGTCTGTCTCTGGAACAAAAAAGCAGAGTTACTATTTGGATATACAGAAAACGAGATCCTCGGTAAAAGTATTGACATCTTGATCCCGGAAGCCTTCCGCGATACACACAGGCAGAACATTCAATCATTCAGTACTGACAAAATCCCTTCAAAGTATATGGGTGAGCGAGCTGAAATTCTTGGCTTGCATAAATCTGGAAGGATGATTCCTCTTGAAGCGTCAATTACAAAAACGCATATCGACAACAAGCTGATAATGAGTGCTCAAGTGCGCGATATCAGCGAGCGTAAACAATCCCTGAAATCGCTTGAGGACAGCGAAGCAAGGTTCCGTGCCATCTTCGATCATGCAGTCGAAGCCATCTCGTTACTGGACGCCTCAGGTCTCGTTATTGAAATAAACCCGGCGGCGACGGATATGCTCCCCCTCGACGAATATGTCAAAGATAAACATCTATGGGAACTGACCTGGTGGGGCAGCAATGATTCATCCGAAAAACTGGAGGCAGAGGAAGCGCTACAAAACAATGTAATGGAGGCGACTCAAGGAAACCTGGTACGGACAAGAACTGAACTGTCTACCAGTCGCGGCCTCGTTCAAATCGATTTCTCGCTTATTCCGGTATCCGACACTAACGGCGAGGTGATTTACATCATTGCTGAAGCCAGGAAGTTAATCGAACTGTAGGTGTCGATGGCGAGAATTACCTACGTGGAAACTAACGGCACCGAGCATGAGGTTGATGTGGCCAATGGGCAATCCTTAATGGCAGGTGCGGTCGCTCACATGATCCCCGGGATCGAGGGGGACTGTGGCGGACTATGCGCCTGCGCCACTTGTCACGTGTACATTCCGGACGCCTGGCAGACGGTTTGCGGGGAACCCGAAGAACTGGAACAGAACATTCTCGACTTTGCCTTCGACGTCGACAGCAACAGCCGGTTATGCTGCCGGATTGAAGTCACAGATGAACTCGATGGCATTCGCGTCCTGATGCCGGAGCGACAATACTGATACCTAGGGAACCTCTGATTAAGAGGATATTTTCGTCAGAACTGTTCTTCAAGAGAAGGAAGAGGCGCACGGAGACAATTTGTTAACATGCTGCAAGTTAACAAATTTTTGAGTACGGGTCTGACGCGGTACTGGCGGAAATAGTGGTGCGGCATACCGACCTTAATCAGACGTTCTCTAGTCCGAAAAGACCGGCATCGCCCCCATCTCCCACAATATAACCGTAGCACCGAGTAGTGCGGCACACATGACAAGGCCAACGCCGACCATGGCGCTGGCATAAAGGAATCCCCTCTCTTTGGGAATCTGCATTACGATAGGCACGCCGATATATAGCAGATAAACCGAGTAGGCGGTCGCTGCACAACCCAAGAGGATATCTAGCCAGAGCAACGGGTAGAACCCAATCGCACCACAAACGAAAAGCGGTGTACAGGTGTAGGCGGCAATGCCGACACCTCTACTGTAACTTGATCCCTCGACACCGTAGGTTTCAGACATCCAATGCACCATGAAGCCGAGAAAACCCACACCCAAAAGAATGGAAATATAAAACAGAACGAGTATCTGCATGGCGCTATCAGGCGTTAGTCGAATGACCCTGCCGGCAAAGGACCAGCCGACCTGAGTTGCCCCGACATACCAGGCAACGGGCGGTAGCAGTGCGATTAGCACAATAAACTTCAGGTAGATTCCCGCAATGCTGTCATTGCGTTCCCGAATATTATCCCACTCTTTCTTCGGGCTAAACAAAATCCCAAACAGATGATTCATCAGCGATCTCCAAAATTAAAAATTTCATTCGTCGTCAAATAAAATACTGTGTGCTTCTTTATCCAGATCCTCAAATTGCTCATTCCTTACGGACCAAACGAACGCCCACAAGGCGATCATAATAATCACGAGGCTTATGGGCACTAGAATGAACACTATCTCCATCACTACACCCTTATCAGCCTGTTAGAGTTCAATATCACCAATACCGAACTTAAAGACATGCCCAGTGCTGCCATCCACGGCTCAATGAATCCCGTCACAGCCAGAGGGATGACACACAGATTGTAGATGACCGCCCAGGATACATTTTGAGAAATGATGCGACGTACTCTCCTGGCATATTTCACAGCAACGATCAGGCTTAGCAAATTGTTGGACAACAATGTCGCATCTGCCGAGGACTGTACGAAAACATCAACCGGACTCACTGCCACCGATACATCGGCAACGCCCATTGCTCCAGTGTCATTAATGCCATCTCCGACCATAAGAACCCGTTCACCCCTTTGTTGTTTTTCGACAAGTACCTTGACCTTGTCTTCAGGAGACAAGCCTGTCCTAACGTCATTGATGCCCAGTTCTTTGCCCAGAATTATCCCTTGTGCAGAACGATCTCCTGTGAGGAGACTAGCCTTGAAACCCAGCACTCGTAGACCTTCTATCGTCTCCCTGGCTTCCTCGCGGAGCTTGTCTTCTACCCGGAACCAGGCTAAAGGCTGATCACTTGCGAGCAGAACCCACATTCCCATGGCATCCGGGTTCGCTATCTCTCTACCTAGCGCATACATCGCCTCGCCGATGCGGTATTCAATACCATCGATAATGCCACTGACGCCCTTTCCAGGCACTATTTCACAGCGCTCTACCCTCAGATCACCCGCACCAAAAGCAGATGCGATGGGATGCTTGCTGGTTTTCTCCAGTGAAGCGGCGATCAACAATACTTCGCTTTCAGTTTTACCGGTAAGAATCCTTGTCTCCGCAATCTGAAGGTCGCCCTCGGTCAGGGTGCCGGTTTTGTCGAAGGCGACGGAATTCACAGCCGCAAGCCGTTCAAGAAAGGCGCCGTTGCTGACGACAATCCCCTGTTTACGCAAAGTCGTGGCGGCAATTGTGTAGGCGACAGGTGTTGCAAGTGACAAAGCGCAGGGGCAGGACACCACCAGAACCGTCAACGGCACCAGCATCCAGGCGGCAGAGCCCTGGAGAAACCAGAAGAGACCACTACCGGCTGCAAGCAGCAATACTGCGACAACAAAACGGCGGGCAATTTTATCCGCTAAAATGGAAAAAGGCGGCTTATACAAGGTCGCCTGCCGGTACAGATTCGATATCCTGTTAACGACAAAGTCCGCAAAAAGGACGGTAGTTTCGACCAGCAGTTCCCCGTCCAGGTTGGTCGAGCCCGCCAAAACCCGACTGCCGCTCTTTTTCAGGACCGGCATCACCTCGCCGGTAAAAGCTGACTCATCGACACTGGTGCAACCTGATATCACCACACCATCCGCGGGGATCGCCTCCCCTGGGCGCACATAGAACCGCGAACCTGCATCCAGGTCCCGGGTCGGCTGAAAAACTTCCGGCTCGATGCCGGTTCTGGCTAGATCCGGAACAAGATGCGCGGTCAGATCACGGCTTCGTTGGAACTGGCTACGGGATCCTAACTCGATGTACCTCCCCAGAAGAAGAAAAAAGGTAAACATACAAACGGTATCAAAATAAACTTCCTCACCGTGCGACATTGTGTTCAACAGACTGAGAAAGAAAGCCGCAAGTATCGCCAGTGAAACGGGCACATCCATACCGAGAGAACCGCGACGTAAATCGCGATATGCACCCCCATGGAAAATTGAAGCACTATAGAAGGTAACAGGAATAGCCAGGGCGAGACTGGCCCACCTGAAAAGGGTCTCATAAGCCACGTCCATCCCGTGGGGGCCGGCAATATAGGTCGCGAGCGCATACATCATCACCTGCATCATCCCGATACCAGCGACACCTAATCTCGACAGGAGCGACTTGCGCTCCTGTCTGAGCATAATTTCCATCTCGTCTTTCACATCCGGACGCACGGCGTAGCCGAGTGATTCGATAAGACCGATCAAATCTGCGATCGAATCTTCGTTCGAAAATTCCAAATACACGCGTTTTTCTGACAGATTGGTCCTGACACGAAGCATGCCCGGTTGCTGCATCAACGCCTTTTCAATCAACCAGGTACAGGCAGCACAGCGGATATCCGGGATGATGACTGATAACGCGAATCGGCCAGGACCTGCTTTACTCACATCGGAGATGAAACCTGAAACCCCTCTGCTATCCGTTTTTCGGCTACTCTGGCAACTGGCAGGCGGCGGGTTACACCTGTCCCGATGTTCATAGAAGTTATCCAGATCCAGGCCGTGCACGACCAGCGCCGCCTTCTCGCATCCCGGGCAGCAGACAGGAAAGGATTCACCCTGCAGGTCTATGAAGTGAGTCGGTTCCTGAATCAGTTTGCTGCAGTACTTGCACTCGGCTGTTGAAATTGCGGTATTTAGCCGATTCATGGCAGCAGTTCCACTGCACTGACCGGTGTTACCAGTCGCTTCCTTAGCCGCCAGTTGTCATCTGCCCCTGCAATTTCCAGGTACCACACTCCTGCCTGGGTAAATAGTTTTTCGATGTTGGTATCGCTCGCCGAATAATCAAAACCATCACCGGGCAGCAGTACAACAAATTCATCTTTTTGGCGATCGGAGACGTGATGCATACTCAGCAAAACAGCGCTGTCTTTCGCATTGTAGACAGTAAAGACAAATTCGCCAGCCGCCGACTCTGTCCAGTTCGCGTGGATATTTAATTGCCTGGCTCTGTCATCCATGACCAACCGTCTGTTAATCGCCATCCCGTCTTTATAGTAATCATCAGCGACCAGGTCATCGCGATATGTATTGGCCAGTACAAACATCATGATGCCAAACAAAACGGCCGTTAGTGGCAGAAGAATCAACACCCAGGGCCAGGGGTATTTATACCACGCCTTGATATCCGTGCTATTCATTAACGCTATCCATCATTGATTTCCATGCGTCGCGGGCCGAAAAAGCGGCTTTCAGATTTCGCTCGCAGCTCACCTTCCAGGGACTCGGCGATAATCCTTATGGGGGTAACTATCCTATTCAGCGAATCCTGGGCCGCAAGAATGTTTGTCGCGATCTCTTCGATTTCACCTGCTTTCACAAGGATTTCACCGTTCGGTATGAGCTTGTACCACTCAAGTCCGGTCACGGACAATTTATAGGTGTGATCGTCATTGCTCATGTTGAGAATCTTGATGGTATAGGTATTTTGTATATAGCCACCAACGATTTCCTGGTACAGCGGGCCACGGGTTCGCTGCACATCGAGTTCAAGCGGTACCCTTGTGATCAGTATGCCCATGAACAAACCCAGCATCGCAACAACCGCCGCACAATATCCAATGAGTTTCGGCCGTTTCCAGGTCCAGCCCCTTCCTTCGAGATCGCTCAGTGTCGTGTATGAAACGAGACCTTTTGCATAACCCATTTTCTCCATAATGGAATTGCAGGCATCCACGCAGCGGGCACAGTTGATACATTCATACTGAAGCCCGTCACGGATATCAATTCCAGTAGGGCAAACCTGAACGCATAAGGTGCAATCTATACAATCGCCCAGTCCGGCTGTAGACGGATCGACGCTTCGTTTACGTGAACCCCGGTTTTCGCCACGTTGTTCATCATAGGAAACGATGAGCGTATCTTCATCAAACATGGCGGCCTGAAAACGTGCGTAGGGACACATATGTATACAAACCTGTTCACGCATCCAGCCCGCGTTGATATAGGTCGCTGCGGTAAAAAGCAAAATCCACAAGACTGTACTTAGCGGCAATTGCCAGCTCCATGAGTCGATCAGCAGCTCACGCATGTCATAGAAATAAGCGACAAATGTCACGCCTGTCAGGCTGGCGAAACCTATCCACATTGCATGTTTTAACAATCGCCTGGCTACTTTCACCGTAGACCAGCGGGCCTTGTCGAGCTTGATACGCTGATGGCGCTGTCCTTCTGCGACCTGTTCAGCCCACATAAATATCGACGTCCAGACCGTCTGCGGGCAGGTGTACCCACACCAGATGCGACCAAACAAGGTGGTGACAAGGAACAGGGAAAAGGCGGCAATCACTAAAGCCCACGCGAGCAAGCCAAAATCCTGGGGCCAGAACGTCATCCACAGGATGTGGAATTTGCGTTCCGGTACGTCGAAGAAAATCAGCTGCCGCCCGTTAATCAGAATCCAGGGACTGCCAAAATAAGCCAGCAGCAGCGGCCATCCCGTAAACAATTGAATATTCTGGTAGAACCCTTCTATCTTGCGGGTATAGATTTTCTCCCGTTTTTCATACAGGTTGTAGACGCTGGAATCTACATCCG
Organism: Pseudomonadota bacterium; assembly: GCA_022571415.1. Taxonomy (GTDB): domain Bacteria; phylum Pseudomonadota; class Gammaproteobacteria; order Pseudomonadales; family Azotimanducaceae. The sequence continues at coordinate 3,237 of JACZXW010000052.1, read as the reverse complement.
GACCTATCCCGGTCGCCAGTGACATGTTGCTATGAGTCTCGACGCAGACTCTTCACATAGGCCGCCATAATATGAATTTTGTCTCCGCTCAGCTTGTTTTTGAAGGCGGGCATAACGCCGTTTCGGCCGTTGCTGATCACGTCCTGAATCCGCAACCTGGAGTCGCCGTACAACCAGACTTCATTGGTTAAATCCGGCGCACCAAAACTCTTCTGACCCTTGCCGTTGGCGCCATGACAGACGACACAATAGGTTTGGTAATGGGCCTTACCTTTAGAGGCAAGTTCTTCATCGACTTCTTGTCCGGCCATGCGGCTGACATATTCAGCCACCTCGACGACGCCTTGTGGTTGCAGGATATCTTTCCAGGCGATCATGGCGGCGTTTCGACCATGGGTTATCGTCGTGACAATATCTTCATTGGTTTCACCCCACATCCATTCTTCATCTGTCAGGTTGGGAAAACCAAAGCTACCGGTACCGGTCGCACCATGACATGCCGAACAATTGTTGGCGTAAAGCCTCCGCCCCATTTTCATGGCTTTGGAGTTTTCCGCCAACTCATCGAGTGGCATCGCGCCGTAGGCGGAAAAGATCGACCCATACTTTTCCTCTGCCAGTTTTTGCTCCTTCTCCAGCTGTGAGACCTGACTCCAGTTTCCCAGGCCCTTGAAATTACCAAGCCCCGGGTAGTAGGCGAGATAACCGAGAGCATAAATAATCGTTAACACAAAACTCCAGTACCACCAGGCTGGCAGCGGATTGTCATATTCCTCGATGCCGTCATAGCTATGCCCGGTAGTCTGCCCAGGTTTGCGTACATGACGGTTGAGGTGCAGCAGCAAGAAGCATGCGGCTAAGGAAAGCAAGGTTCCTGCAACAACAAAAACAGACATCCCCGTGCTCACTCTTCTTCTCCCCTTTCTGCAACTTCGGTATCCTCAAATGGAAGCTTGCCGGCTTTCTCGAAGTAATCTCTTCTGGAAGGACCGTAGGCCCAAAACACAACAGCAGCAAAGGCGAGCACACAGAAAATCGTCGCGATTCCGCGTAGATCATTCATCTCCATTAGCGCCTCTCCTTCAGGATCGTTCCCAGCTGTTGCAGATAGGCCAGCAGCGCGTCTACCTCGGTTTTATCCTCAAGACCCTGGGTTGCGTTCGCGATATCTTCATCGGTATAGGGAACCCCAACAATTCGCAGTGCGCGCAGCTTCAACGGCACAGTTTCAAGATCCAGCTCAGCTTCAAACAACCAGGGGAAAGCCGGCATGTTTGATTCCGGGACGACACTCCTCGGGTCCAGCAAATGGGCTCGATGCCAATCGTCGCTGTAAAGTCCCCCCACGCGCGCAAGATCGGGGCCGGTACGTTTCGATCCCCACAGGAACGGATGGTTGTACACCAGTTCTCCGGCAACGGTATAGTGGCCATATCGTTCGACCTCTGCACGAAGTGGTCGAATCATCTGCGAATGGCATACATGACAGCCTTCGCGAATATAAATATCCCGCCCTTCCAGCTGCAGCGGAGTAAGCGGCTTTAGACCCTCGATTGGTTCCGTCACCACCTTCTGCGACATCAGCGGAATTATTTCGACTGCGCCCCCAAATCCAACGAGGAAGACAATCAGTACCATCATGACGCCGAGATTTTTTTCGATAAATTCGTTCATGCAGACACCTCCTCACCGGCGGCTGACTGGCTTGAAAGTTGTGCTGTTTTCCATACGTTGTAAGCCATGATTAACATGCCGGAAAAGAACATCGCGCCGCCGATTAATCTCACTACATATCCGGGATAACTGGCTTCAACCGATTCAGCAAAGCTGTAGGTCAGGGTTCCATCAGTATTGACAGCACGCCACATCAGACCCTGCATCAATCCATTGACCCACATGGACGCGATGTACAAAACCGTGCCGACGGTGGACAGCCAGAAATGAACATCAATGAGTTTTTTGCTGTACATCTCCCCTTGCTTGCGCCCAAAGAGAATGGGTATCATGTGATACATCGCGCCGATGGAAACCATCGCCACCCAACCCAATGCACCGGAATGTACGTGTCCTATCGTCCAGTCGGTAAAATGAGACAGTGCATTCACCGATTTAATCGCTAACATCGGACCTTCAAACGTCGCCATTCCGTAAAAAGAAAGACTGACAACGAGGAACTTCAAAATTGGATCGGTCCTCAATTTATCCCATGCCCCGGCAAGGGTCATGATGCCGTTAATCATGCCTCCCCAGGAGGGTGCGAGAAGTACCAGCGACATCACCATACCCACACTTTGAATCCAATCCGGCAGGGTCGAGTAATGCAGGTGGTGCGGGCCTGCCCAGACATAAATGGCGATCAATGACCAGAAGTGAACCACCGACAAGCGATAGGAATAGAGCGGCCGATTTGCCTGCTTTGGCACGAAGTAGTACATGATGCCGAGAAAGCCCGCGGTAAGGAAAAATCCAACCGCGTTATGTCCATACCACCATTGAACCATCGCATCGACGGTGCCGGAGTAGATGGAATAGGACTTTGTCAGGGTAACCGGTATGGCGAGGCTGTTAAATACATGCAGGATAGCGACGGCAATAATAAACGCCGAGAAGAACCAGTTAGCGACATAGATATGCTGCGTCTTTCTCCGGGCAACGGTACCGAAAAAAACAATCCCATAGGCAACCCAAACCACCGTGAGCAGAATATCGATCGGCCACTCAAGTTCCGCATATTCCTTAGAACTCGTCATGCCCAGGGGCAACGTGATCACTGCCAGTACAATGACCAGCTGCCAACCCCAGAAGACGAAAGCTGCCAGACCATCGGAAAACAAACGTACCTGACAGGTTCGTTGCACAATATAGAATGACGTAGCCATGAGCGAACAGCCGCCAAACGCAAAGATCACCGCGTTAGTGTGCAGTGGCCGTAATCGACCAAAATGAAACCAGGGAAGACCAGGATTGAGTTCCGGCCAGGCTAATTGAGCCGCGATTATTATGCCGACCAGCATTCCAACAATCCCCCACACCACGGTCATTATGGAAAATTGTCTAACTACCTTGTAGTTGTACTCAGGGTGTTCGTACATCTTTAATCTTCTTTTATTTGGTGAACTCAACCGGTCGATGCAACATCTAATCTCTATTGATAGAGAGGAGGATGTTGAAAATGAAGCGCAGAAAGAGGATTAGCTACACCGAGACTGACAAGGCTCTGATGTGGGATCGCTGGCA
>JACZXW010000006.1 GCA_022571415.1 Pseudomonadota bacterium | reverse complement strand
GTATAGCGGGCGTAACGGTTGTCGGGATTTGAGTTTGCGCCGCGACCCTTAAGAAGTGGCCGGGTCTTACCAACCCTGATCTGTTCTGAATCCATACTGCCATATTACTGTATATATATACAGTTACAAGGAAAGAATCGCCAGCCCGTTGCGTATCTGATGGGCAAGACATCTGCAGGGAAACATCCGAGGTGTGTGGCTCACTGATGTGACTGAAATCCGAGTCAATCTAATTGACTGTCGATGCCATGGGTAAAAACCGAACAACCTGGCGTGGTAGAGTTAGCACTGAATATAAGGATTCTGATGTCGACCAGGCCACAGACGCTCCACCGGGTTGTGTACCTGGTGGGTCTCATCATCGCGGGTGAAGCCGTATTCGCTTTACCCTTCCATATCACACGATTCTTCAGATCCACTGTTCTCGAGGTATTCTCGCTGACCAACACACAACTCGGGTCAGTGCTTGGCATCTATGGCATCGTCGCCATGATCGCCTATTTCCCGGGTGGGGCCCTCGCGGACCGGTTTTCTGCCAGAAAACTCCTCGCTTCCTCACTCTGGTCGACCGCCCTAGGCGGACTGTACCTGGCGACCCTCCCGGGTTACCAGGGTGCGCTCATTTTATGGGGCTTCTTCGGCGTGACCACCATTTTGCTGTTTTGGGCTGCACTGATTCGCGCGACCCGGGACTGGGGCGGTCACGATGAACAGGGTCGTGCCTTTGGGTTACTTGATGGGGGTCGCGGCTTGCTCGCAGCCGTCCTGGGGTCTATCGCTGTCGCATTCTTTGCCCTGCTCTTTCCCGATGGCTATGGGTCTGCCTCCTTAGCCGACAAGCAGCAGGCGCTCAGCGTAGTCATCTATGGTTATTCCGCCGCAACAGCGTTGGCCGGTGGATTTGTCTGGTTGGTGATACCGGAAGCAAATGCTTCGGATGGCAGCACATTTAGTGGCGGGAAAGAAGCGCAGGAGAGTGCCTGGGTGCATATCAAGACGGTGATGGCGATACCAGCGGTATGGCTCCAGGCACTTATCGTGATGTGTGCATATGTTGGCTTCAAGGGATTTGATAATTTCTCACTGTTTGCGGTCCAGGCATATGGCATGGATGAGGTGGATGCTGCGGGTCTGGTCGCTGTCGGCGCCTGGGTAAGGCCCGTTGCCGCCATCGGCGCGGGATACCTGGGTGATCGTTACACGATATCGCGCATGACCATGATCGCTTTTGCCCTGCTGTTGTTATCGCAGCTGTTCTTTGCCTTTGGCACGCCTGTGCCCGGCACTGTTCCGGTACTGATTTCAAATATGCTGCTCGGCAGTACGGCAATGTTCGCCCTCCGTGGTCTCTATTTCGCATTATTCGAGGAAGCAGGGGTGCCTGCCGCAGTCACCGGTACGGCAGTCGGCCTGGTATCTGTACTGGGTTACACACCCGACGTATTTGTTAACTTTGCCGGTGGTGCGATACTTGACCATTCACCGGGTCTGGCGGGACATCAGCATTTCTTTATGTTTCTCGCTGCTTTTACGCTGGTTGGCCTGATTGCAAGTTTCGCCCTCACACGGATGTCCCACGGATCAAAGTGAGGGAAATTCAGAAAATGCCCGCCTCGAGTCCGGCTGCCATGCCCATGCCCAGCTCTTCGCAGCTTGTCTTACCTTCGCCGGTAAGTTCACCTATAATGATAAGAGGTTCTTGTATCTCTTTGAATTTATAGCCTTTACAGATCCTCGTGATACTTGACAGCGCACCCTGTCCGTCGTTGCCCGCACCAATAAATACACAGTAAGACTTGGCATCAACCATGCCTTCAACCTCGTAGAAGGTTCGATCAAAAAAATCCTTCAACGCCCCGGACATGTAGCCAAAATTTTCCGGTGTGCCAAAGATAATACCGTCTGCCCACAATAAGTCTTTATCGAGCGCATCATAGGCGCGGAGAAAACGAACCTCGACACCCTCGATATCGGGATGGGTTGCGCCCTTATATACGGCATTAGCCATCTCGTGGTTTTTGCCGCCCTTACTGTGGTAGACAATCAGCAGTTTTTTCACGGGATTGGCGGCCGCTCGCCGTGCTGGTAGTAACCATCGAATACTTCTGTCCAGGTCGCCCCCGCATCGCTGGAAGTTTGCCAGAATTGCCGTACCCGGCCATCCGGCAGTGGCGTCCATGTGATTCTGTCGATGACGGATACACCCTTGGGGTTCTTGCGTTCACCCGACAGTTGCATGCGGCCGTCCACCAATTGGCCATCCATACCCAGAGAACCACCGTTATTATCGACCCAGGTCTGATGCCACTGCTTTTTTACGGGGTCATAAAAATTGAAGCTGGTCCCCTTGAACCGGCCCGCTGAGCTTATCCAGTTTTCCTGGATCACGCAGTCTCCCATCAGTTTCTCGATCCGATTGGTGCCCTGTTTTTTGCCGTTTTTGTCGTATGAAATCCAGTAGCCAAGCCAGAAATCAAATTGGCGATACTCGTTGCCAGCACAGGGGGTTGGTGGCGCCTGGTCCGCTGAGACTGAAAGAGCGGTGACGAGGAGCGTTGCGATTAATATTTTCATCCGGTGTGATCCCCGTCTGGTTCAGCTGCGAATGAGCCGGATCAGGTTTCTAGAAATGTACTGATAGTCTGGCACCTCCAGGTTGAATAACGCAACTGCGTCCCTATGCACCCGTCCCGACGGATCGAAATGGCTACTGTGGCATGGACACTCAAATCCAACGTCCAGCCGGTTGGGGCGGGATGACACCTCGCACCCGAGATGCGTGCAGTTCTTGTAAGCGATAAATATATCAGGACGAATCGATCGATAGACATTATGGGCAAAATCCGGCTGCTTTGAATCTTTTGAAAAAGGATCTTTGAGTGCTTCATTACTTACCGCTAGCATTTCCGTGATTTCCGTGCTGCGCCGAATCACATAGAGATTGCGGCCAAGCCAGGAAATTGTTTTTGATTCTCCCTGGGAAAGATCCGATATATCAATGTCGAAACTGACATCCTCAGCGAAAGTAGAGACGAAAGCCCGGATAAAGGGGTAGGCAAGAAAGCCGAATCCGGTGATGGTAAAGCCCTGTACTATGCGAGTCAGTAATAACCGGCGATTCATGATGCCCTCACCAGAATATTAATCGTTCTTGCCTGGCAATTGATCCGCCAGTGACATCCAACCAACATGGGTATCATAGAAAGCGTGGCTGGCAGGCTCACGATCGAGTTCGCCCGATACCAGTGCCCGGGCAATATGCAGCTCTCCCGGCCACTTGCTGGAGCGAAAGAAGAGCGGGCTGCCGCAGTGGGAACAAAAACCTCGCTCTGCTTCACTGGAGCTCTTAAACCACCGTAACTTGTTATCCTTATCATCTATTTCAACCGAATCATCGTCGCAGCCGACCCAGGTGACTACTGCCGCTCCATGAATTCGTTGGCACATGCTGCAGTGGCAATGACTACACCAGAGTGTGGCTCTGTTGATGTTGAACTTTACCCCACCGCAAAAGCACCCGCCGTTCATCGTGACGTTCCTTCTATTGCATAAACCCTTGTCGCGGTATGATGAAACAGCGCGGCCTTTTCATCTTCGCTTCTGCTGCCGGTAAGCTTCTTGAACGCATTCCAGAGTATGCCATAGGAGCAGGATTCCCTATCCACCGGGAAATTACTTTCAAACATACAGCGTTCGGATCCAAACTGGTCGATGCAAAACTCATAATATCGACCCGTTCGATCGACCAGCTCATCAGACGTAGGTGGCAGGTCTCTTTTGTGCCAGTTAAAGCCGTTAATCTTCATATTGATCCCGCCGAGCTTGAAATGGACATTGGTGCAAGTCCCCAGTTCAGCGATATGATCTTGCCACACCGGGTATGTCTCATCGGCATCATAGGGTCCGATACCGAGAGGGCCGCCGAAATGATCGAGGATAATGGTGACCCCTGGGAAAGCTTTCGCCAGATCCACAAATTCAGGGATCTGGTCGTGATAAAACCAGGCGTCGAATGTCAGTTCCATGTCATCCAGCACAGCGAAACCTTCACGAAAAGTGTCGTTCAGCATCAACGATTCGGGTGGGTTGGTATGGGAGTTGCGAATTTCATCATGCGCATGCCAACCGGCGGCATGACGTATACCACTAAAACGACTTGATGCAGCCGCGTGTGCTTCCAGCACTGGACGTACATCGGCGCCCAATGTCAGGTCGGCGAAGCTCACGATTCCAGCAGCAATCCTGGTATCCCCGTATTCACCGCTGGCACTCATTGCCGCGATATCCTGGACAAATTCAGTTTCCCCGACGGGAGCCAGCGCCACTGCACCCTCCCGCCGGTACATGGAATTGCACTCGACAAAAACCGTACTGACGATATTGTGGCCGGACCCAGTGTCCTGCAATACTTCATCGAGAAGGTAACGACTCCCCGGGTGATCCCACAAGTGATGGTGCGGATCGCATATGGGTCTTTCCGGTTCCAGTATTTCTTCATTCACCAGATCCAACCAAGCAGATTTCTCCATACATCACCTGTGTCAGTAAAGTGTTCCTTCATGTTATCTTGTTGAGATGGAGCGTGCATTGCCTGAATCAATGGCGAGAAACTATGAACTATAAAGCCCTGGCGATCGACTTGGATGGCACATTACTCGTCGGGGAAAAGCTGCCGAAGGCACATAAAGAAGCCGTCGCTGCGGCCAGTAAGGCCGGTTTGCAGATCATTATCGCGACGGCTCGGTGGCGACAGATGGCGCAGAGAATCGCGGCTGAAATCGGTATTTCCGCACCGATTATTGCCTGCAGTGGCGCCCAGGTATATGTACCTGCAGAACAGAAAGATATCTTCGATCACCGGCTGCCACTCGATTTTGTCACGGCGCTGTATGCAATTTGCGATACCAACCGCTGTATCGTCACGGTGACCATCGACATCGATACCCTGCTAAAACTCGACGGGGAGCCAGATTCATCCCAGGTCCCGGAAGAGATGAAGTGGGTACCGCGGTTGAGCGGTACAGAAATTAATCTGCCGCGCATCGTCACTATCCAGGGTTCTGCGGTGGTCGAACTGGTTAAGTCTGGATTGAAGGCTCGCTTTGCAGAATCCGTCAATATCTATGATTCCATCGGTCCCAGTGGCAAGATCATTCTTACTATCACGGCAAAGGCTGCCGACAAAGGACAGGCTCTGCTGGCGACCTGTCACTATTTAAATCTTGACCCTGCCGATGTCGTCGCCTTTGGTGATGCGGAAAATGATATCTCGATGTTTAAAATTGCCGGTGCCTCCGTTGCCATGGGGCAAGCCGACGAGCGCGTCAAGGCTGCTGCCGATAAAGTGACCGCAGCCAATACAGAAGATGGCGTAGCCCGGGTCATTTATGTCCTGCTATCCACGGGACATCTATAGATGGATTCATCAATTCACGTCGCCAGTGATGGCACGCAGGTGCATTGCTATCGGTGGAACACGAAGACCGATCCCAGGGCCCTGATTCATATTGCCCATGGCATGGGGGAGCATGCGCTGCGCTACGAATGGGCCGCACAAAAACTAAACCAGGCGGGCTATGAGGTAACCGCTAACGATCATCGCGGGCACGGCCGCACGGCGAATACCCTCGGAGATTTTGGCGTGGATGGATGGAACCGTTCCATCAGCGACCTGCACGAAATTCTGCAGCAACTGAAATCGAATCACCCGGGATTACCGCTCATTCTTTTCGGCCACAGCATGGGCGCCATGATGTCCCAGCAGTATATTGCGCGATACGGCGATACCATCGATGCGGTGGTGCTGTCGGGTTCCCCTGGCGCCGGTCATCGGTTTCAGATGTGGCTGGTGCATATCATTGCCCGGTTCGAGCGCTGGCGGTTAGGTGATCGGGCAGAAAGTGTGCTGTTGCAGAAGCTGCTGTTTGGCGGTAACAACAGAGATTTTGATGAAGATGGTGCCAGCGGTTACGAATGGCTTTCGCGTGATGAGCAGCAGGTCCAGGCTTACATGCAGGATCCGCTTTGCGGTTTTGTGCCCTGCCCGATGAGCCTCTGCGATCTTTTCGCGGCTGAACGAAACAGCTGGAAAGCGGAATCGGTCGCCGGAATTCCAGCGGGATTGCGAACCTATCTTTTTTCGGGCAGTGCCGATCCGGTACACAATGGCATGAAAAACATAAACCGTCTGCTCGAGTGTTATGCAGATCATGGCATGCATATCAGCACGCGGTTTTATGCAGGAGGCCGCCATGAAATGCTCAACGAGACCAACCGGGATGAAGTGATAGAGGATGTGATCAGCTGGCTGGATTCGGTCCGGCTGGGCTAGCCACGCCAGTCATGCCTTCCGGCATCCGGCCCATGTTCCATGACCCGTTCATGGACCCTGTTTACAGCATGGTAGATCATCCTGGTGGCGTCGGGCACGCTGGTGCCCTCGGGTAGAAGGATCGGTGGCTGAATATGCGCCTGCACAGGACCCGGATAAATATTCCGAGAACCCTTGGGCCTGATCTTCGCCAATCCTGTCAGGTAGACCGGCACCACGGGAACATTCTTTTCCAGGGCCAGAATGGATACACCATGTTTAAAGCGTGCCATATGATGACTTGTAGACCGTGTACCCTCGGGGAATATGGCGAGGTTTGCACCCTGATCCAGCAGCCATTTGGAATAATCGAGGGTGGCAGAGCCACCGCCGCGGCGAATGGGGAAGGAGCCGCCGATGAGAGAGTTATACCAGGGTTGCAACGGCAATTCCTTGCGCCCGCCTCCGCCTTTTAAGAACCAGCGGTCAGCGGCTGCGCCGAAGTAGATGTTCCACTTGATTTTCTGCGGAAGGCAGGAAAAAAGAACCAGCGCGTCGAAATGGCTGGTGTGGTTTCCGATAACGATGCAGGGTCCTTTGATATCCTTGAGGTGTTGCTTACCGGTTGTGATCAGGGGTTTGCAGTATTTCCAGATCCATCGATCATACTGATACCAGCGAAAACACAATCGAATCACTTTCGCCCACCATTTAACCTGCCACTCATGTGGACCCACGGTCCTGATTTCCTGGCCTATCATGCGCTGGAACAGAGGCAGGTCGATGGCAGGTAATAGCATGGTTCCAGGCGACCGGGTTATTTCCAGTTCAAGTACCGCCTTTTGTGCACGAAAATTGTCTGACACTTCAAAGATCGTGCAATGGTCGTACATGCCGAGCAAATGAAAATCGGCAAGAATATTAGCTTCCCATTCTTCCAGTACCTGACGCACCTTTTTTAAAGTGTCGGGAGTTGCCAGAATTTGCCGCTCTGATACAGCCGTTAGACGCGATAGTAGTATGTAAGCAGGCATATACTTGCTCTAGCCTGCTTCTTTAATGTCGCCCTTGAGCATCTCGACAAAATCATCAACAGCGATGGCGGGTAGTGTGGTGATCTGGATCGTCCCTCTTGAGCCCAGTTCCACGGCGAGTCGGGCCATCACTTCATTGGTTGGTGCTTCAATAATATTGACGAAGTCATATCCTCCCAGGACCGCATACTGGGCGGTAACCCTTGCCCCCATGGATTCGATTTCCTTGTTCACCGCCTGTAGTCTTTCCGGTCTTTCTTTTAGTGTTTTTCGACCTTCATCAGTCAATGTGCTCAACATGATATAAGTTGCCATAAAGCCTCTCCTCTAGTTCAGTCATCCCGACGGCACTATCGCATCGTGCAGACCTTTCGGCCTGGTGGGACTGTTATTCCAGAACGTATCGACCCGGTGCCCTGTCCAGGCTGGGATAATCCGATGATCCCATTTCCGTAATCGCTTCTATTTCCTCGCCTGATCTGTCTTTCAGCCATGCGATCCAATGTAGGCGCCAGGATCCTGGTATTTCTTCCGCGAGGGCCACCCAATCGTCCGGATCATCCGGTAATTCCGGTGCGATCCAGTATTTCACATAGGGGTTAGGTTTGTTGCTGATCGTCTGTGTATGGTTCTGGTTTGTCAGCACAAACTCAATATTGCCGCCGAAGAGCTGGCTTGTCCTGTAGCAACCCCGCCACGGAGTAATGTGATCTGTGCTACCGGCCATGATGTAGGTGTCGTATTTTATTTTTGACAGGTCAACTCTCTGCCCACCGATACGCAGGTCTCTCTTCGCCAGTTTGTTGTCCCAGGCAAGATCGAGATATTCACATTGCAATCCGGCCGGGACGCGTGTGTAGTCCATGGACCAGAATAGCAGCGGATGCACTGGTGGCGGTTTACCAATGAGCCAGTTGTCGCGATAGAAAGCCATGACACTTTCTTCGGGTGTCAGCATTGCGAACATTTCAAATACATCTTTTTCATCGAATATGCCCTTGGCCTGTACCCTGGCTTTCTGCACCTGAATGGAATGTTCTGAGACAAACAATCCAAAATCGCTGTCTTCGACGCGGTTATCGAGAATGTTGACGAATAAGGAATGGCTGTACACCCTGTCGATGGCGCGAGCACAGAGCACACCCAATGCGGTTGCGGTGGTGATCCCGCCTGCGCACAGTCCGATGACATTGACCTGTTCCTGGCCCGTAATATCACGCATCACATCAATGGACTTGATCACGGCACTGGCGTAAGTATCTAGATTCCAGTCCCTTTGCTCGGTAGTCGGGTTGCGCCAGCTGACGGCAAAAACCCTGATGCCTGCTGTCAGCAATTCCTGGAACAGGCTCCTGTCCAGGGTCAGGTCGCTGAGATAGAAGCGATTGACCTGGCTGAATACATATAAAAGCGGCCGCTCGCTGATCTTCTCGGTGAGGGGTTCGTACTGCAGCAGTTCGAATACCTCATCCCTGTAGATGACGCTGCCAACACTGGCTGCCACGTCCTTACCGACAATGTATCCTTTCCTGTCCGCCACGGCCGGGTATCCATGGTTGTTCCTGAGATCGTCGAGGAAGTTTCTGAGACCATTCGCCAGACTCTGTCCTCTTGAGTCAAATAGTGCCTTTAGCGCCTGGGGATTTGAAAAAAAACCATTCACCGGGGCCATCAGATCCTTGAGAATTCCAATAAGAAAACGGGCGCGTTTGTCGTCCATGCCTTCCAGTTCAATTTGATCCAGCCAGTCGTCCAGGGCTCTTCCCCAGGCGATGTAATACTGACCTATGCGCTTGTAAAAAGGATTGTCCGAGTATGCGGCGTCGCGAAAACGGCTATCTTCCTTCGCAGTGTCAATACTGCTCAGTCCCATGGTGATCGCTGCTAATTCCGTTGACAGGTTCTGCCAGACATTGGCGATGATGTTAGGGTGCTGGGTAAGCTGTGCGACCAGATCCTGCAATCCCTGCATTACCTCATCCCGGTCTACCCCAAGGGCAATATTAAGCGCAACGCCTTCATTTTGTCTGCCGGAGCGTTCTTCTACCGCATCTACCATTTCAGGGCCTGTGTGGATATTCCTTATGACCTTTGTACATCAATCCCCGTATCCAGGCAAATTCGCAAGGTGTTCACAAGCGTTGAAAATCTCCAGTTCAGGTTCTGCAGACCAGATCAGCTTACTGTAGCCGGTGTTTGCCATGTGATAGTTGTGAAATGGGTACACTCTGCTGTCGAGGAGATGACTCAGGGCGATGCCCATCGCGGCACCGTGACCTACAAGCGCGATAGCCTTGCCCTGATGACGTTTCCCCAGGCGTGTGAATGCCTCGATCATGCGCAGACAGACTTCATTGGGCGATTCTCCGCCCTGAGGTGAAAAGTCCTGATTGGCGGCGATTTCCGCGAAAAAATGATGCCTGGTGTGGAGTTCCTCATAAGGAGTGTCTTCCAGTTCACCGATGGAATACTCCCGCAGGTTTTTCTCCACCTGGTATTCTAAATCAAGCTTCTTGGCCAGGGGGATCGCGGTGTGTCGGGTTCGTTGCAGGGGAGAATGGTAGACTGCAGAAATTTCAGGATGATGGATGGCAATATACTCCGCCATCAGCTCCGCCTGATGCCTTCCTTTCTCATTGAGTTCACTGTCGGTTGATCCGTGCCAGCGGCGTTTGACGTTAGCATCAATTTCACCATGGCGAATGAGGTAGAAGGTTGCAGGCGCCGCCTTCATGAACTTACCAATCGCCGGTATTCTCCATGGAAACCCAGGGTTCCTGGGGAGGCAGCGCGTCCCCTGACTGAAGTAATTCAATGGAGATATTATCCGGCGACCTGATAAACGCCATCCTTCCATCTCTTGGTGGCCGGCTGATGGTTACACCACCATCCTGTAGTTGTTGGCACGTTGTGTAGATATCATCGACAGCATAAGCTAGATGGCCGAAATTCCTGCTTCCTTCTCCCAGGGTATCGCCATCCCAGTTGTAAGTCAGTTCAATCTGGGCTTCATCATCACCGGGAGCAGCGAGAAAGACCAGGGTAAATCTTCCCTGCTCATTGTCATATCGACGAAGTTCACGCAACCCCAACTTATTACAGTAAAAGTCCAGTGATGCATCGATGTCATTCACCCGTACCATGGTATGAAGGTATTTCATCATCTCTCCCTGTAGAGCTAATCGTAGATCCTGTTAGACCCGGTCACGCAGCTGCCACCAGTGCCAGATTCTGTATTGTTTTAGCGCAGGCCTCTGCCGCTTCCTCTCCCTTCACTGCAAAATGTTGATAGAAAAATTCTTCCCGGCCATCAGAGAGAAAATCCTGCGGGGTCAGAATGCCATAAATCACCGGTGTATTGGTATTCATTTGCACCCCCATGATGGTGTCCAGAACGGATTGAGCAACAAATTCATGGCGATAAATCCCATGATCTACCACGAGCCCGCAGACAACAATAATGTCGTACGCACAAGAATTGGCACAGCGATTCGCCAGCAACGGAATTTCAATCACGCCTGGTGCCTCAAAAAAGTCGATATGGACGGCGTCCTGTTCAAGTTTCCTTAGCCGGCGATCGAACGAGACGCGAAACTGATCCACAATATCCTTGTGCCAGCAGGATTGTATGAAGGCAACACGATATCTATCTTGCATAGCAGATTCCTGTATATGTTCAGGTTAATTCATGACCCGACTCAGGAACCTGGGGATTTTCCGGAAACGTCCCGGTTATAAAGGAAGTGTCGCACTGCTTTCGCTTTGCCGAGAGCGGATGGCTGGTCAATGCGTTGACCGGGTTGGCTGTCTATTTTAGGTATTATTCAACATTGATCAATAGGTCAATTGCGTGACCTCATAACTGTCCTGCAGTAGTTTAATAATCCCCTCCTCACCACCCATGTGTAGTGCGCCCACAACCACGAGATAGGTTCCTTTTGTGTTCGCATATTCACGTATCTTATAGGCCATTTTGATGTTCCTTTGATAGATCAAAGTATCCATCTGTTGTTTCAGCTCCGGATAACGGGCCGTAGATTGAAGCGTTAATTCAAGCATCTTGTCGGCATCTCCGTTTTTCCAGGCATCGAGCAGGTCTTCAAGGTCCTGCGCTATTGTTTGCCTTTCTTCCAGGGATGCTCTTAGGGACAATTCCTGCAGGGATATCGGATCACCGGACAGAATATCTATCTGCTCGCTGAAGGTTTCCAATTGCAGGATCTCCTTTTCTTTTTCCAGCGCGAGTTGTTGCAGGTATCGATCAATGCCCAGTTCCGCTTCGAAACCCAGATGACTCAGTTCCCGTTGCCCAATAGTAAGCATCAGGTACCAGGGCTTCATACGCTCAACCTGATCCAGCACCATGTGATTCGCCTTAAGATAATCCGTCAGCAGGGAGAAGGTATCTGGTTTGAGATCGTTTCTAATTGACTCAGGTTCTTTATACATACCTTTTTGCCGCATCACCTGGTTCATCTCAAAAGCATTTAGCCTGGTCAGATCTACTTCGAATACGACCTTGTCCGCCGCTTCGAACGCCTCCATGATGGGTGCCGCGAGCGGGTACATGTCTGGTTTCATTGCATGCATAGATCCCAGCAGATAGATGCGGGTACCGTCGTTTTCAAAGGACCACAGGCAAAGCCGGCGATCTTCAGAATTTGCATTCGAAAATATCAGCGCTGTAAAAAGGACTGCCGCAAAAAATCCCATAACCCGGGCAGGTTTATTGTACATCGAACCCTCCAACGTAGACTGGACTTGACCACAACATATGGTCGTCAAATTGTTTTACCCTGATGTAATAATAATCACCAATACCTGTGGTACGGGTATCGATAAAGGAGAATGAATGCTGACGAGACCTGCTGGTGTTCGTCAACTCAAGACGGATAAAATCAGTATAACCGTTCACGTTTATTGTGCGGGTGATACTATCACTTTCGATATCGTTTAGGGAGAAGAGGTGTCTGACCTCCGGGGTCATTGCTGGTGCCCTCGTGCCATGCAACAGGTCAACATCTTCAAATCCTTCCTTTACATTAATCTCAAATAAGACTTCCTGGTCGGTGATGGTCTCTAACGAAAGTACGAAGCTGCTTTCGTTACCGTGCGTCCATGTAATAAAATCGACCCTGGCAGGTTCGGCTGGATTGATCGCGATAGCGGATCGGCTTTTCCTGTCAAAGCCTGAAGCATGCAACGATGATATTTGTGCGCCGATGACACGAATATATCCCAGCCACTCTCTGCCGTTCCTGGGAGTGTCCCAGCCCGGTACAAGGGGTTTGCTATCTGACCCCATGGTGATTTTGACTTCCAGTGAACCATCAGTATCTTTAAAGCGATAGTGATCTACCACCTCACCGTTTCTGATGAGTTCAATTGAGTCTACCCCGGTGGTGGCAAATACCTCTCCTGAAATTTTGCGTCTGGTTGACAGCGCTATCCTACTGCCTGGACTTGCTCCGTTCACCCGGGTAAGCAGTATCGACTTTGGACCGGAGGTGACAAAGGTACGTCTTGCCGCAATCGCCTGCTGCCAGCTTTCTTCACCCTTGATAAGAATGGCTGTCTGCGCCATGTCGATACTTCGACCGGGGATATGCGAGGTTGGGCTGCCGGTAAAACCGATGCGGTAACCCAGGTCGGCAAAGTACCGACCAAACCATTCGTAACCGCTCGATCCTGAATGAATCTCCACCAAACGGGGTTTGAACAGAGAGCGATGATCCGAAGGTACCTCCGGCAAGGCAATCACGATGGGTTGTTGAAAGGGAATGTGTAATCGATGTCCACCCCTGGCCAGGGGCAGGCTGATTTCCCTGGCTAGTTCATCACCGTCAAAAGACAGGTAGTTGTCATGCTCGGTTAAAAGCGCCAGGTCGAACAGACCACTGGATCGTGCTTTTATTTCCTCGGGAGATTGTAATCCGTCACTTCGGTTTGAATGGGCATGCAAATTTGCCCAGTGTATCTGCAGGTCGAGATTGTCCCTCACCAAAATAGGATTGGAATGTCCGATTAGGCCGCCGCCGCCTGATCTAACGGTAATGTTATGCAATCCTTCCTGCCCGAATCTTAAGTCATGGAGCCGTGTCAGGTTCTTCATCGATGCATCAATTCGGTACTGGAAGATACCATCGAGCATTACCTCTAGTGAAGGCACCCGGCCTTGGGCAAGATTGCCAAATTTATCTTCAATCCTTACTGAAAGAGAAAATGACTGATTGCTTCTGATGATCGACGGAGCAACCACCGATATTCGCGTTGGCGCACCGGCAACGACGGCGAATTTTTCTACGGGAATCGTGTAAAAATGACCCTCAGGATTTGTTCTGAAATACAGTGGCAAGCTCATTCGAGCAACCGGAAACTCGGGTAACTTGAAGGCGCGTCGACCAGCTCCGTAATGAATTATTATCTTGTCACCTGGACGTAGTTCACCTTCAACTACCTCAATCAGCGGCAGGTTAGCCAGGCCAAAAGGGCTTCCATCTATTCCCTGATGTGCTTCCCGTTTCATTTTCAGCACGACATCAGGGTTATCAGTTCTCGCCGTGACGTAGTTTGCTGATCGCTCGTCGTCAGCCTGCAAACGTATGTTGTGCTGCCAGTGTTTTGCCACCAATATCCCTGCGCCCACTGATAACAGCATGCCTACCGTATAGGTTTGAATAATTTCTATTTTCGCACCAACGCCAGCGAGCTCTATCCGGCTCAGCTTGCTTGTCCCCAGCCTTTCCGGAGTGTCCTGCAACAGCAGTAATTCGTTTGCATAGCCATCGAGTTCCCTAGATACATCAGCATATCCCGCACGGACGATGGTAGGATAAAGTTCTACGGGCAACGAAACGCCGGTGTCTTTGAGCTGTTTGCTCCAGAGCAGGAGGTAGTTACCTTTACGTTTTACGGATTTGGCGTTCAGCCCGTGCTCAAGGAAATAATCTTCACGCGGCTCTGCGATTATTGCTGCAGATAACAGCAACAAACAAATGAAGCCAGGGAATTTCTTGAGCGAACCGAGAGCGAACACCTGCGGCTTGTCAAATTTTGGCGCGAATGAAAGCCATTAATGCCTGAGTAGGGATATCCCCTTTATCGCCAAGCTCCTTATTGATGGATTGGGCGGTCTTCTCATTACCGGGAATCATGATAGCTTCAACTTCAGCAGCGTTGAGTTTTTTGGCGAAACCCATTGCCTGGAGTTTGGTTGCTTCGTCTTGGGCTACATAGAGAATAGCAAAGGATGGGATACTCTTACCGCTGCTTACATGATGTATAGGTGAAGATTGTCTCCAGATTTCTTCATCAGATCCAAATATCAACTCATGCTGACGCCGTTCAATAAAGCTCCCGAGTTCAATCATCAACCGATTGATATCAAAACTGACTGTATCAATGGCAACGACGATTTTGATGTCTCCTAGAGACAGTCCGGCAGCTTTCAGGTAACTCTGATTGGTTGCAACCAAAGAAACCAGGTGTGCTCCTGCAGCATGACCCATGAGAATAATATTGTTGCTATCTAAGCCGTAGATTTCCGCATTGTTCTTGACCCACACAATGACCGAGGCGACATCTTCTGCCTGGTCAAAGATTCGATAATCCCAGCGTAGCCGATAGTTCATGCTGATCACGGCGATTCCCTGGGACAGGAAAAAGTCAGGCTTGTTGTGAACGTCGGCTTTGTCGCCAAACGCCCAGCTGCCGCCGTGAACATAGATAACAACAGGAAGCTTGTCCTTTTTGCTTTGCCAATAGAGATCCAGGGACTGCAGGTCGCGATCGGGACCAGTTACATCCCCATAATAGAGATCGCGGGTAATGTTGTACGGGGTTGTTTCCGGCGCTGCTGTTGATGCAAACCCGGATAGCAGGCAAGTGATTAGACCCAGAAATTGTAGTAGCCGTCGTATCACCTTGAGATCACTGTACCTGCTCGAGTAGCGCAATATTAAATCCAGTTTATCTGTTAAAGGCAACTTAAAGTAGCCCCAACACGTGAAGGAAGGTGAAAAAATTCAAGATTTGACCCTGCAAATGCGAGCTAACCGCCAATAAATTTCATGATGGTCACTTCACCCTGAAATGAGGTTTGCTTGTCGCCAAGTGCGCTTAGGAGGATTCCCTGCAATCGAGGCAGTATCTGGTGTGGGGGCAATTGCAGCAGGTCGCCTATATATTGTTTCCTGGTGCTGCTCAGGCAACCATACAAGTAACCGTCCGAAGACAGCCGCAGGCGCGTGCATGAACGGCAAAATGGCTCACTCTCGTTGGCGATGATACCGAAAACCCCTTTGTCCGGTATCCTGAATCGCACCGCGGTCGAATCATAAGGAGCATCAGTACGCTCAAATTCGTAGCGGGCGCCAATGATATCAAGCAAGGATGCCATTGATACAAATTCGGACTGGAAGGTATTGCTGTGCGCCAGGTGACCCATTCGCATTAATTCAATAAAGCGAAGCTCAATGCCTCTGTCGAGGCAGTATTCCAGTAGCGGGATGACGTCCCCGTCGTTTTGGTTGCGGAGTGGAACCATGTTGATTTTCAGTTTAAGGCCAAGCTCCAGCATGGCGTCGATACCAGCGAGTACCGTATCGAGGTCCCCTCCCCGGGCCAGCTGTCTGAATCGCAGAGGATTCAATGTGTCAAGACTGATATTTAGCCTGGCAATCCCGGATTCGCGAATGACTTCCTTTTTCTTAAGCAGGAGCTGACCATTGGTGGTGAGGCTCACATCATCTAGCGGCAGTTGCATCACGCCCAGCAGAAATTCATCGAATTTTGGCGTGACCAGCGGCTCTCCGCCGGTAATTCGCAGTTTGTCGATGCCTGCTGCTTGCTGCAGGTAGGTGACCGCTTTGAGCAGTTCGGAAGCAGGAAGTTCATCCTGCGCTTTCATCAGCCTCTTGCCGTCCGGCACACAATAGGTGCAGGCGTAGTTGCAGGCAGCTGTCAGGCTTACCCGCAAGCTTCGAAAGCGTCTCCCAAGTTTGTCAACTATCATTACGAAATTATCGCACGGAATGAATTGATTACAAAGTTGTGCGTTAGCAGGGTTCTCTCCTGCCTTTCTTGTCCAGGGGACAAGTTGTTAAACTAGCCATCAACCTTTAAATAGTCAGGTCCTGGACGTGTTCGAATTCATCAGCCACCGGCTCATTAACTGGCTCAACGCTGAGAGGACACCACGTACCTTCCCGTTAAGCGATTACGAGCGTATATGCTATGAACTAAAGCCTTGCGATGTCGTACTAATTGAAGGCAGGTCCAGGGTCAGTGACGTCATTGGCTGGCTTACCCAGAGCCCATGGACTCACGCGGCACTTTATATCGGCCGTATCCATGACATAGAAGACGAAGAACTAAGCCAAATTGTCAAAAACCATTATCATGGTGAGCCCAGCGATCGTCTGGTGATTGAGAGTATCCTGGGGCGCGGTACCCTGGTTCAAAGCCTGCAAGTTTATGAGCATGAGCATATGAGAATATGCCGCCCGTCAAGATTATCGTTGAAGGACAGCAAGCAGGTCAGGCGATATGCGATCAGTCGTCTTGGCATCGACTACGATGTGCGTCAGATATTTGACCTGGCCAGGTTTCTATTACCCGGGTTCATCCTGCCGCGCAGATGGCGTTCGACACTGTTTGAATCCAATCCCGGAAGATCTGCCAGGACGGTATGCTCCACCATGATTGCTGAAGCCTTCGCCTACGTGCAATTCCCTATTCTCCCCCTGGTCAAGCAATCAGATAACGACAATGTGCAACTCTTTCGTCGCAATCCAAAATTGTGCACCCCCAGTGATTTTGATTATTCGCCTTACTTTGAAATTATCAAATATCCCTTTGTTGATTTCAGGCATGACCAGGACTACCACATGCTGCCCTGGGATGGCCCCAATGAATTGTCCGAAGAGGAAAATAAACTATACGTGGATTCTGACAATCAGGTTGATTCACGGGAAGTTGAGGAGTCTATCAGTGAAGCTGTAGAGAAAAGCAGGACGGCTCCTACAGAAAGTGAATTAATAGCCGGTAACAAGAATGAGAACTCAGAGGTTCCGTGAGCTCAGCGCTGATTGTAACGCCTCAACAAAGTGGTTAACCCAGAACACCTTATTTGAACCCTTCACCAGAATCGTATCGCCCTCGTGCAGAAGTTCTGCCAGCTCAGTGGGATTAATATCTGCCGCGGATGCATAGTGGCCCCAATGAATATTACCCAGCCTTGTCTTTGTGTTGGCAAATCCTTCGCCGACGGTAATGACACCATCAAGCTCACAACAGGCATCCAAAATAGAGGCATGAAGCTGTTCGCCGCCATCGCCCAATTCCAGCATTTCTCCCAGCAATGCCACTTTTCGTCCGCCCTGACACTGATATAGAGCCTCGAGTGCGTAACGCATACTGTCGGGATTGGCGTTATAGCTGTCATCAATAATGAAACGACCGGATATTTCCAGCAGGTTACCGCGCCCAATTGGCACCTCCAGGGACGACAGTGACCTGCATGCCAACTCCAGGTCGCCGCCCAATGCATAAACCACCGCCAGGCAGCCTAACGAGGTCAGTACCCGGTGTTCGCCGCCTGGGATCAGCTGAAACTCGTACTTTTTGCCACGGATGCTGACCCGTACACCGGTCTTATTTTTTTCAACCGAAACCTCAGCAGATACCGTACACGATTCAGAGCGTCCGAAGGTCAAGACATCCTTGTGACTTACTCCATTGAGGTCGATGTCTTCATGCACAACCAGCACACCACCATCTTTAAGTCCGCGGGTAATGGATAATTTTTCCTGTCGAATAGCATCAAGACTGTCAAAGTTGCCCATATGTACGGGGAGTACGTTCAGAATCAGGGCAACGTCAGGATTCACGAGTCTGCTCAGGGGTTCAATTTCCCCGGGATTGTTCATGCCGATTTCTAATATGCCGTATTCGGTATCTCGCGGCATCCGCGCCAGGGACAAAGGCACGCCCCAGTGATTGTTAAAACTGTCGCGTGAAGCATGGGTCTTTGCCTGTTGGCTCAGGATGCTCTCCAGCCAGCTCCGGGCTGTCGTTTTCCCGCTGCTGCCCGTTATGCCAATCACTTTCCCCGCCATCCGCACCCTGCCGGCCTCTCCTATATGCCAGAGCCCATCCAGGGTATTTTCTATTCTGATTTCAGGTAATGAGCAACCAACATCTCTTGAAAGCAGCAGTGCTGCGGCACCGGCTTTTTCTGCAAGTTGAACAAAATCATGACCATCGCGGGCATGGGCCGAAGAGGAATGGAACCTCGGACCGGGATTACCCGACAAAGCGACGAACAGATCACCCGCGGCAAGTGAGCGTGTGTCAATACTGATACCCTCGATGTCAGGCCCAATGGTTCCCTGCTGCAGACCACAGGCGTGCACTAACTCCGACCAGCTCCAGAGGGCCATATCAGGGTCTCTGCCTGGCTATTTCAGGCGCAATCAGGTGGTGAACCATGCTAAAGGCGCTTTCCCTGCCCTGGTAATAGCCTCGAATTTTAGTCTGCACCTCATATCCATGGGCCTCGTAAAAGGAGATCGCGATCTTGTTGTTGCTCCTGACTTCCAGCTTGATCCTGGCGATGCCCGCTACCCGCGCGGACTCTTCAAGCCATTCCAGGAGAGCATGACCTGTTGCCTGGCGGCGCTGTTCAGGGCTGACGGCGAGAAGATTCAGGTGACAATGGATCTCATGAAATTCCATCACGGCAAAGCCAACGAGCTTCAATCGCGTACGGGCGACAATAACGATGCAATCAGGGTGCAGGATCGTTTCAAGAACGCGTTTTCTTCGCCAGGACCAGTCCAATCCTCTCTCAATCAGGTCCCTGGACATTTCAGCGATCGCTTTCGCTTCTCGCGGATGTGCTATGGATATCTTGATGTTAGGATCCATGGTATCGCGCTTATCCCGTCAACAGTATCGCGTTGGCCAGTTTATCCTTTTGCCGGCTCTCGCTAGTCGCCACCATATGCCTCCGCCTGTTCACGCAGCAGGTATTTCTGCACCTTGCCCGTAGAAGTTTTTACCAGGGGACCAAATATGACCGTTTTAGGGACTTTGAACCGGGCAAGTTCTTCGTTGCAATAGTCTATGACTTCCTGCGCATCCATTTGCTGGCCTTCTTTTAACGTTACGAATGCACAGGGATGTTCGCCCCATTTCTCATCTGACTTTGCCACCACCGCGGCCTCTAGAATTTTAGGATGCTTGAACAGAATATCTTCTATCTCGATGCTGGAGATATTTTCTCCTCCGCTGATGATGATATCTTTCGATCGGTCCTTGATCTGGATGTAGCCATCTGGATGGCAAACCGCAATATCGCCTGAATGAAACCAGCCACCTTTAAATGCTGCTCTGGTGGTCGCCGGATTTTTGAGATAACCCTTCATCACAATGTTGCCGCGCATCAGGATTTCACCCTGGGTTTTACCGTCCCAGGGAACGGGCTCCAATGTTTCGGCATCGGCAACCACCATCTCCCCCGCCAGGACGGAAGAAATCCCCTGCCTGGCTTTGAGCGATGCTTTTTCAACCGCGGGCAGGTCATCCCATTCCGGTTTCCACGCCGATACCACCATCGGTCCATAAGTCTCTGTCAGACCATAGACATGAATAACATCAAACCCGAGTTCGTCCATACCCTGGATGACGGCGGCTGGTGGTGCCGCCCCGGCAGTCATTACTTTGATCCCGGGTCGAAGATCTTTCTTCAGCTCATCCGGCGCGTTGATCAATGTATTGAGTACCACTGGCGCACCGCAGAAATGAGTCACGCCGTTGCTTCGAATCGATTCGAATATGGCATCTTCACGCACATGGCGCAGGCAAATCGTTGTACCCACAGTAGTCGCCAAGGTCCATGGAAAACACCAGCCGTTACAATGGAACATGGGCAGGGTCCACAGATACCGGGGATGAAGTTCCATTCCCCATGATAGTGCGTTATTGGCTGCATTCAGGTAGGCGCCGCGATGGTGGTAGACCACGCCTTTCGGGTCCCCGGTAGTGCCGGAGGTGTAGTTAAGAGAAATTGCGTCCCACTCATCAGCGGGTCGTATCCATTCAAAATCCGCATCTCCGTCGGCCACAAGATCATCATAGTTCGAACCGCCCAACAGATCGCCTTGATCAAATAGCGGGTCGATGATATCGATAACGACAATTTCCCTTTGCAGCAAGGACAGTGCCTCTTCGATCACGGGCGAAAACTCGACATCGGTGAGTAATACTTTCGCTTCTCCATGGTCGAGGATAAAAGCGATGCTACGCGCATCCAGCCGGGTGTTAATCGCGTTGAGTATTGCGCCAGCCATGGGGACCGCAAAATGTATCTCGAACATTTCCGGTATATTAGGCAATATGGCCGCAACAGTGTCGCCACGACCGATACCGAGGGAAGCGAGAGAGGAGGCAACCTTGACACAGCGCTCATACATGGCTCCCCAACTTCGGGATAGTTCACCATGTACGATCGCTTCATTGTCTGGATACAAGCTGGCAGCACGATGAAAAAAACTCAAGGGAGTCAGTTGCTCATGATTCGCTGCGTTCCTGGACAAATCCTGATCATAGATCGAGATAGCGGTCATAGCGTTCCTTCTTTACCTGTCATCAAGTCAGGATTCTAGCCTGACAATGCGAGATTAAATACGTATGGCTAAAATAAAAACACTGTTATTCGACCTGGGAGGAGTTCTGGTGGAACTCTCTGGCGTTGCAAACATGATGTCATGGTCCGATCTCACCGAGGATGAAATCTGGCATCGTTGGACGCGTTCCGCTTCAGTGCGAAAGTTTGAATCCGGAGGGTGTTCTGCAGACGATTTTTCCAGGCAAATAGTTTTAGAATTCGCGCTCACCGTCTCCCCGGAAAGCTTTCTGGATGCCTTTGTTGCATGGCCTGTTCCCTATCCTGGTGCTTGTGATTTGCTTGAGCATCTTTCAAGCAGATTCACACTAGCTTGCTTGTCGAACACCAACCACCTTCACTGGCAAAGATTCGAAAACGAGACTGAGCTTTTATCGCATTTTCACATCACCTTGCCGTCTCACATTACCGGAAAAGTGAAACCTGATGCAGAAGTTTATTACCATGCGCTTGATGTATTGGACCAGAAGCCTGAAAGTATTTTTTTTATGGACGATAACCAGCCAAATATCGAATCAGCCCGACAGGCAGGAATACAGGCTGAATTGACCCGTTCTCTTACCGGCGTTGTAGAAAATCTGGAAGCAAGAGGCTTGTTATCGGGGTACACCATCCCGGTCGCACCGGGCTTGCAGTAAACCGCGTCAGGCGAGAGACTTGTTATCGGAGGCGGCCGCGCTATGTTAGGATTTCACCATTGAATTCTCACCGGATACTGATATATGACCCGTTTTATCAAAGGCTTGTGGAACGCCATTACGGCAACTAAAAATGCCGCGGGCAATATTGTATTTTTACTTCTCCTCTCTCTTGTTATATTTGTTATTTTTTCTTCAGGGTACCCGAGCGTTCCCGACACGACTGCGCTGATTCTCAATCCATCGGGGATCATTGTTGATCAGATAAGAGCTCTCGACCCGGTTAGTAAATTTTTGTCAGATTATGAGGAAAAAGAAGATTCTGAAACGCTTCTAAGAGACATTATTGAAGCACTTGACACAGCGAGGACCGATGACCGCGTTAAGTCGCTAGTGTTGGATTTAGATCACTTTCGTGGTGCCTCGATGAGCAAGCTGGAGGAAATTGGCGGCGCAATCGAAAAGTTCAAGGCGTCCGGGAAACCAGTATTCGCATTTGCACCAAATTATAGCCAGAGTCAGTACCTGTTAGCTGTCCATGCAGACAAGATATATCTCGATGGACAAAGTTATCAGACATTCGGCGGTGTTTTCCTCACTGGCTTCAGTGTCTACCCAACCTATTTCAAAACCGCGTTGGCGAAACTGAAGATTAACTTTCACGTATTCAAAGCGGGTCTGTACAAGGGGGCTGTGGAGTCAATATTGCGTGACGACATGTCTGAGGCCGCAAAGGAAGCTACCGCCGGCTGGCTTGGCGTACTCTGGGAAAAGTACCGGGACACCATCGTGTCGCAACGGAATGTCACCCGGGAGTCATTCGCGCGGTACACAAATCATTACGATGAGCTTCTCGCCGGGATCGATAATGACTCTGCGCAGTTAGCCGTGCAGGAAGGGTTCGTGGATGCCATCATTTCAGCCGATGCCTGGCGCGAGGAAATGCGATCCATCAATGGTGAATCTGGAAAGACCTACAAACACATTTCCTACAAGCACTACCTGCTAGCGACCAGATCATCCATTCCCATTATTAACCCTGCGTCCGAAAAAATAGCTGTCATCACCGCAACGGGCACAATTTACGATGGAGAACAACCTGCCGGAGATATTGGTGGCGAGTCGATTTCCAAACTGATTCGTCAGGCAAGGGATGACGATAAGATCAAAGCTCTAGTGGTTCGAATCGACAGCCCCGGCGGCAGTTCTTCGGCGTCAGAACAGATTCGTAGCGAACTTGAACTTACCCAGGCGAGCGGCAAGCCTGTCATCGTATCCATGAGCGGATACGCAGCATCGGGCGGTTACTGGATAGCCAGTACAGCTAACAAGATATTTGCAGCAAGTACTACGGTGACGGGTTCCATAGGGGTATTTATCCTGTTTCCAACATTTGAACAAAGTATCACAGAATTAGGTATAAACTCCGATGGCGTCGGTACTACCAGCCTGAGTGGCGCATTTAATTCCTTCGAGGAAATTAATCCAGCACTGCAGAAAATTCTGAAACTTAAAGTGGACAGCACTTACAAGAAGTTTTTAGGACTCGTCGCCAAAGGTCGGGAAATGTCAGTAGAAGAAGTGGACGCGATTGCACAAGGCCGTGTATGGGCGGGCCAGACTGCAGTCGAATTAGGTCTTGTAGACTCCATTGGCGACCTGAATGACGCGATTCAATCCGCTGCATTGCTGGCTGATCTCACGGACTATGATGTTGTCTACCTGGAAAAGGAACTGTCTGCAAAGGAACGCTTATTCCGGCAACTACTCAATTCCAGTCTCAGGATGATCCATGCGGCGACTGGTGGCGTCAGCAGTCACTGGCGATTCCTGGGCAAGGTGCCGAGGGAGTTCACCGACATCCTGAAGATGAGTCGCTCCCCTGAAATCTACCTGCAGTGTCTCTATTGCCGGGTTAAGTGAGACCGCCCTGGTCTACCTGTTGGTGGGACTAGCTATTTTTTGCAAACAGTCACCCCCGTGGCTGAACTTAATTTTCTAATCTGGCCAAATGTTTCATCTTGTAGGATGGGCATATCGAAGATAGGCGCCCTATGGTTTATCAAATGTAAGCAAATTCACGCAAAATGTAGGAAAATACGAGTAACGTCAGAAGGAAATGCCATGAATCGGATATTTAAAGTTGCCATCGTGATGGCGGGCTGTGTTTTTCTCAACAGCTGCGGTGGTCAGGACGATGAAGCTGCTACCGCTGATAAGCCCGCGGCAGAAGCAGCGCCCAGCCAAAAAATGGCCAGCAATCCCCTGGCCAGACAGCAACAGTTAATCAGGGATGCTAAAGGTATACAGGCGATTTTGGATAAGGACGCTGAAGAGAAAAAGAAAGCACTCGAGAACATCAACTAGGGAAAGGGTCTAACTATCCACATCGACCGGCTTTCTCATTTGTTTTTGCTGGCCCTGGCGGCGTTTGCTATCCATTCTTCTTTCCCTGGAAGCCTTCGACACTTTTGTTTTCTTTCGGTTTTTTTTGATCACCTGGGCTTTGCCCAGTAAGTCATCGAGACGAAGTAGCGCATCTTCGCGGTTTTTCTCCTGACTTCGGTATCGGCGGGCTTTTATAACAATAACGCCATCTGATGTTATTCGCTGGTCAGGCAGTTGCAGCAATCGTGTTTTCACTTCATCGGGCAGGGATGATTTTGTTATTTCAAAACGGAGGTGTACCGCGGTTGCAACCTTGTTTACATTTTGACCGCCTGGTCCGCTTGCGCGAATAGCCGTCAGCTCGATTTCCTGATCCGGAATGTCGTGGGCGTTGATCATCGCGCAGCACTCGTGCCTGACTGTGCCAGGTCGAGTAATTCTCGAATTGCCACCGTAAAGACTGCCTGGTCCTGGTGTTTGGCTGCCGACATCCCTGCCTGGAGATTCATCCATCGGCTGACCATTACATGATGGGAGGCTAACCAGTGGTCAATGATCTGGGCCGCCGGTTTTCTTTTAGTCCCTTCAGACAAAACGCCCAGGGTGATCGCCAGCTGCTGCCTGTTTAAATCTTCCTGCAGTGATTCCCGCGCTAGTGCCTGCCATTGGTTAGTCGCCTGGAAGTTATGCATCTGCTTGCTGAACCAGTGGAGATGCAATTTTTCTCCCAGGGTGAAATAGACATCCGCCACCTTTCGCACACTTTCGCCAGTTTGCCTGGACGATTCTACGATACCCATTACTGCGTAAAGGTGGTGGGCAGCCGCGACAAAACTAGCCAGGTCAGTATCGACTCCAGCCTGCACCAGGCCCTTTTTCGTCAACTGCCATTCAGACAAAGCCTCGCCCTGCAGCAGGTCCTGCCAGTGAGTAAAAAGAACCTTCAGGCCCCTGGTAAAAACCGGCACTTCCTCCGCCAGGTTCAAAGAACGCCGTCGTGTGCGCAACAGCCAGCGGGTGACGCGACGAATGAGCCGTATTAAATCCAGCATCATTGTTTTTTGGACCTCAGGCGAGATGTGGTAGTCGAGAGCACAGATTCGTGCCCAGCGCTGATCAAAATCAAACACATCCCGGGCACCAATATAGGCCCTTGCAATCAGTGCACTAGTCTCGCCGGTGGAATCTTCCATCCGGCCGACAAAATTCATCCCCAGATGATTCACCATGTCATTGGCGATCTGGGTTGCGATCAGCTCGCGGCGCAAGCGATGCTGATCCAGTTCTTTGCTGTACTTGTGCACCAGATCTGCGGGAAAGCCAGCATCCATCTCCTTGCGCAGATACGGATCATCCAGAATGCACGACGCCGCTAAGTCTTCTTTCAGGCCCGCTTTCACATAGCTGGTGAGTACCGATAGTTCCGGTGCGGTCAGGTATTGACCTTTCGCTCGACGTTCCTGCAATTCATCGTCTGATGGTAGAAATTCCAGTCGCCTGTTGAGTCTCCCCTGCTCTTCGAGCAGCGCAATGATTCGCGGGTATTCAGAGCTTCTCCTTGGTGACTGGCTAACCATCAGATTAATGGCCTGAGCCTGCATGTAGTTGTTGTCAAGCACGATTTCGGCAACTTGTCCTGTCATTTGCTTCAGCATACGGTTTCGATTTTTTCTGGACAGTTTTCCCTCTTCAAGTAACCGGTTGAGCAGGATCTTGATGTTGACTTCCACATCCGAGCAATTCACGCCACCTGCATTGTCGATGAAATCCGTGAAACACTTGCCACCGTTCAGGCTGAATTCAATTCTCGCGAGCTGGGTCAGGCCAAGATTGCCGCCTTCTCCCACAACTCGACATCGCAATTCATCGGCATTAACGCGGATACCATCATTAGCCTTGTCACCCACACTCAGATGCGACTCGCGGCTGCTTTTTACATAAGTACCAATGCCGCCATTCCAAAACAGGTCAACTTTTGATTTCAGGATAACGGTCAGGAGCTGGTTTGGCGTGAGGCTGGCTTCACGGATATCAAATCGTCGTCTCATCTGAGGTGAAATTGCAACGGACTTGGCGAGCCTGCTAAAGACACCACCACCTTTGGAGATGATTTGCTGCTGATAATCCTGCCAACTCGAACCGGGCAGGTTAAACAAACGCAGTCGTTCCTTATAAGACCTGGCGGCGATGGGGTCAGGATCGATAAAAATATGCAGGTGGTTGAACGCGGCAACAAGACAAATATGTCTGGACAACAGCATCCCGTTACCAAACACATCCCCGGACATATCTCCAATGCCTATAACGGTAAACTCTGATTCCTGCACGTTCAGGTCCAGATCCCGAAAATGTTGCGCAACAGATTTCCACGCGCCCTTCGCCGTAATTCCCATCGCCTTGTGGTCGTAACCCACGCTGCCACCGGAGGCAAAAGCGTCTCCAAGCCAGAAATTGTTGGCTTCAGATATTTCGTTTGCAATGTCTGAAAAACCGCCAGTGCCCTTATCCGCGGCGACTACCAGGTAATAGTCGTCATCATCGTATCTAACAACGTCTTGTGGCGGGACGACCTCCCCCTTGACCAGATTGTCAGTCAGGTCCAGGAGACCCTGTATGAAAATTCGATAGCAGGCTATCCCTTCTTCGTTGATCACTTCCGCTGACGCCCCGTCTGGAATCTGCTTGGTAAGAAATCCACCCTTGGCGCCTACCGGGACAATGACAGAGTTCTTTACCTGCTGTGCTTTTACCAGGCCGAGAATCTCAGTTCTATAATCCTCTGAGCGATCCGACCAGCGCAACCCCCCTCGGGCCACTTTACCGCCGCGTAAATGCACACCTTCAATTCGAACCGAATACACAAATATTTCGTACTCCGGGGTCGGCAGTGGCATTTCAGAAATTTCCGATGGGCGAAATTTAAAGGCAATACAGTCCTTGTAACTACCATCACTCTTTCTTTGAAAATAGTTTGTCCGTAGCGTTGCCTGAATCATCTCAATGAATCGGCGCAGAATGCGATCATCGGCCAGATTCTCGACCTTATCGATATTCGACAGGATCTGGCGCTTCATTCTGGTTGCCTTGGCCAGTGCTGATTCTCGATCCAGTGCTGGATCCAGTCTCAATTCGAACATTTGCCACAACTGTTTCGTTATCTTTGAATATCGAGTCAGGCAATCAGCAATGTACTGTTGGCTGTAAGTGCTTTGCAGCTGGGCAAAATATCTGGAATAGGCGCGAATTACCTTAACCTGCCTGAAGTTCATCGCCGCCGAAGGCACCAGGCGGTTAAATGAATCGTTTTCTTTCCCTTCCCTCCAGATATTGTGGAACGCCTCCTCAAAGATCTGCTTAACCCCCTGTAAACCACCAACGGGGATGTGCCTGAATTCCAGCGCAAAATCGTGAATCCAGACCCTGGCATTATCACTCAGTCGAAGCTCGTAAGGATGCTCAGAGACGGTTTTTGCACCGAGGTTTTCCAGGATGGGGATGACATCTGATAGTGGTAACGCATCACCGAGATGAAACACCTTGAATTTTACATAGCTTGAACCGACAACATAAGCTTCGTAAAGATTCACCGCGAGAGGTGCTTGGGTTGTCAGACGGGATAAAAATCCGATGTCGAAGCAGGCTTCCTGGGGTGTAAAGAAATCCTGATATCCCGGAGGGAAAATCCGACCGTAACGATGAAACGGGTTTGCATCCGGATTATTATTGTGCATCTCAGACAGTACCCACTGCAACTCGTCTTCCCAGGACCGGGTGAGCCGAGTGATCTCCTGCTCGAGCTTAACCAGGTTGAACGGTGTCTGTTGCTCCGGGTTTACACGTAGAACGAAGTGTGTGCGGGTTAATGCGGATTCTGAGAAGAAGGTAGAAAACTCAGACTCAACAGCAGTAAATTGTTGGCTCAGCATTGCTTGAATTTTTATACGCAGTTGGGTGTTATAGGTATCTCTAGGCATGTAAAGAAGACAGGACACGAAATGCTTCGAACGGCGAACCAGAAGTCGAACCACTCGCCTTTCCTGTAGCGCAAAACTTGCCAGTACCATTTCCTCAAGCTCTTCACTGGTGGCCAAAAAAAGTTCATCGCGCGGGAATACCTCGATAATACGGCTGAGTACCCTGCCTTTGTGGCTGGTCGCTGAGAGATCTTGATGCTCAAATATCTTCTCTATTTTCCTGCGCACCACGGGAATATCCACCGGGTTCTGGTTGTAAGCAGAAGATGTAAACAATCCAACGAAGCGACATGCGCGCCGTGTTCCGCTGATATTACCCGGACGAACGATGGTGATGGATTCGTAATATGCCGAGCGGTGCACCTTGCTTCGAACCGGTAGTTTACTGATCAGCAGTTGATACTTTTTACGGCCAGGCAGCTGAAAGGCAAGCCCATCCACAGGCATCCCTTTCCGGCATAATCCTAAAGATGAGCCGCTGACCCGTTGTACATCAGAAACTCGCTTGCCCAGTATAAATTCCTCGTAACCGAGGAAAGTGAAATTGTTGGCAGATAGCCAGCGAAGAAAATCTACTGTTTCTTCTTCACTGTCAGACCCTTGCGCTTTACGTTTTTTCCCGTCCAGCTGTACGCCAGTGCCAAGTTCACCACTCCACATCAACATCTGCTGACGCATGGGAACAAAATCTTTGTTGACCTGATGCACCAGTTTGAGAACTTTGCGTATCATCCGCTCCAGGTCTACAGGATTCGACACACGCTCAATCTCAAGGTGTATCAGCGTTTCATTAGGCTGCTGATCATCAACGATAACAGGTGCCTTATTGTCAGATCGAAGAGCACTAAGCATGCATTGCTGCACATCTGACAATATCAGGGACTCGCTGTTCAGCATCAGGCGGATGGAGTCAAGGAGAAATGGCAAATTGGCTGCAGTAACCTCGATCACAGTCTGCCTGGTTTCGAAGCCATCTTCCTCAATCGTCGGGTTGAAGACTCTGACCTGTGATCGGGTGCCATCAAATTTTTGGTAGAACTTCCAGCTGGAATATAATGCCTGGATCACTGTTTGCCAGGATTTTTGCAGGAGCTCTGAAAGCGGAATCTGGGAGTAGTAACTTTGTGCGAATTTCAATTGCGAGGTTGTA
Source organism: Pseudomonadota bacterium (assembly GCA_022571415.1). GTDB lineage: Bacteria > Pseudomonadota > Gammaproteobacteria > Pseudomonadales > Azotimanducaceae. The sequence goes on along the minus strand of JACZXW010000006.1, from coordinate 24,767 downwards.
CCACCCCGCTTGCGAATCCTTCGCTCTAGAGATGAATAAAATGCAGGCTTGCTGTCTACCCTAATTGCCGTCATTAACCAATTCCTTTGTCAGCGGCTCATCACGATTTTGTCGTTGCGTATTGTACGGATATGGCAGCGGCTTCGCACTATCACTTTGTCAGTAAACGATCAGATGACCTGGGTAAATGCGACAACCAAAAATTCGACACCGAACAGGCTAGCGTATCGATGGAAGATGCCTGCTGTACCTGCCATTCTTGCGGGAACAGTGTTTTGTATCGAGTTTCTCCAAAACGACGGTCCACCAGGCAGATGATGCCCTTGTCTCCGGCATCCCGGATTACCCGCCCCGCGGTTTGTAGTACGCGGCTCATGCCGGGATACTGATATGCGAACTCAAACCCCAGGCCTGAATCTTTCCAGTAGTCACGAATGAGTTCCCGCTCCACACCGGGTTGTGGCAGACCCACGCCGGCAACAATGACCCCGATCAGGCGGCGGCCCTTTAAGTCAATTCCCTCACCGAAGATGCCCCCCATGACAGCGAAAGCGGTTATTTCACTATCCTGCTTAAAATAGTCGAGGAATTCCTGACGATCCTGTTCCGTCATATGGCGTTTCTGGAGGATGGTTCGCCGTTCTGGCCAGGCAGATCTATATGTATCATAAGCTTCCTGCAGGTACGCATGTGAAGGAAAAAAGACGAGATAGTTACCTGCATGACTTGCTGTCACTCTGTGAATCAGTTCAACCAAGTCATTGAGAGATGAATCTCGTTCCCGATAGCTGGTACCAATGTAAGACGCGACGAATACACCCAGGTTGGCCGGGTCGAATGGGCTGGCAAGCTGGTACCAACTCGTTTCTTCATTCAGACCAAGCTGTTTGCGAAAATATTCCCGCGGTTTCATCGTGGCTGAAAAACAAACACTCGATGCCATTCTATGGAAGCCTGCCTGCAGCCGTGAAGCGGGATTGATACAAAAGAGTTTCATCTTCAGGTCTTTGCCCGATTTGACCAGAAGAAAGGCGTAGTCCTCATCCATCTGCTCATTGGTGCGCAAAAACCTCTGACAGTCAAAATAGAGAGACAGTAAATCGTCTTTATAACCGGAAATGGTGTTTATTTTCAGAAGATCCTCCGCGTACCCACAAAACCCTTTTAGCGCCTTAATCAGTTTGCTGGAAACTGTTTCCACGACAGCGTACCCCTGATCCTCCAGATCGGCTTTACAGTTCCTGCGAATTGCCAGAATCTCCACATTGATTTTTGCCAGCTTTTTCGCGACTAGTGGCGAATCCTGTTGCAGTTTTCTTCGTAACGCCAGAAAACTGCTTTTTAACAGCTCCGCGGAAAACATATCTCGACCACGATCAACCAGATTGTGAGCCTCATCCACCAGCAAAATGTATTTTCCAGCGTCGTCTTCAAAAAATCGGCGTAGATAAACAGTGGGATCAAACACATAGTTATAGTCGCAAATAACCAAATCTGCCGCGCGTGAAATATCAAGTGAAAACTCAAATGGACATAAGGTGTGGTGCATCGCCGTCTGCTCTATCACCTGGCGGGTGAGTTGATCATTTTCACGCAATGCTTCCTCCATCGCGTCACCGAGACGATCGTAGTAACCCCGGGCGTATTCACAATGATCCGGATCGCACGGTGATCCGGGGTTAAAGCAAATCTTGTCTTTAGCGGTGAGAGTCACACTGCGAATCCGAAGTCCGGCTGCTTGCAGTTCAGTGACGGTTTTCTCTGCCATCTGCTGACCGGAGGTCTTTGCTGAGAGATAAAACAGTTTGTCGAAACCCGGCTCTGATAGTGCCTTTACAGCCGGGAAGATGGCGGCCATGGTTTTACCAATACCCGTTGGCGCCTGCATCACTATTTGTTGTCCCAGGGTCATCGACCGGTATGCGGCAACCGCCATGTCTCGTTGACCCGGCCTGTAGTTCTTATAGGGGAAGGCGGACTGCAAGATGCTCTCGTTGCGGGTAGCAAGCCATTGTTGCCTGCGGGTAAGCCAGTGGACGTACCTGGAAAGGGTCGTTTCAAAGAAGGCGGCCAGCGCCTCGCGGGTGGCTGCTTCTTCAATCCAGGATTCGTTGTTGTCATTCAGGTTCAGATAGCAAAGCCGGAGAAGCAAACGCTGGGTGTTTTCGCTGGAACCGAGGAGGTGAGCGTAGATCTTCAACTGTGCCAGGTGCATCTCCCTGACCGAAGCAGGCAACTCTTCAACGGAAACACGAAGTGTCTTGATCTCTTCTACCAGAGGAGGATTTGACGTTGGAACAAATCCGTCGACTCTACCCTGTATCCTGATCTCGAAACCTGACCGGGAAAGCTCGATTGAAACGGGTTTTTCACTGACATAATCGCCTCCCCTTTTCTTCTGCACTGATTGGTGCCCACGTATGCCTTCGATAGCGCTGCTTCGATGAGTAAACCTGAAGTTGATATCACCACGCTGCCAGAAACGCGCAAGTTCGCTTACCGAGATCCGGTGTTCCATCACTATTTCCAGGTTATATGGACAACTTCAGCGGGAATGCCTACTGAAGAAAAATGGCGTAACCACCTGAGTTGATTTTCCTGCAGCCGGTCTCCCGGTCCCTTCACCTCAACCAGCCGATAACTGCCGTATTGAAACACGACGAGATCAGGAAACCCGCTACGATTGCCCTTTGGATCAGCGAGCAATCGTCTGAAAACCGCCAGTAAAGATTCTATCGATATGACCGAAAGGAACCTATCCAGTAGTTCTTGCGTCAGGTTTGGCCAGTGAACAAAGTGATTCGCCGTGGGATATTTTTCAACAAAGTGTGTACAAATAAGATTTCGAAGACGCTCCCGGTCACCCAGCTCCACGAATCTGTTTTCAATCAGTTCTCGCCGCCTCTGGTAGAATTCCGGGCTGAACATATCGGCAGGTCCACGCTGGAATGGATTGAAGAAGGCACCTTTTACAGGCGCAAAAATGATGTCCCAAAACGCGAGACCAAAGAGTCCGGGTAGCAAACTGTTTTCCACATAATAGGCTTCGCCACCTTGATGTTCGAACCAGTCGCGGGCGACTTCTTCAACCCGTTTGCCCGGGATGTTCTGCGTACACACAGAGTGTAGAACTGGCTTGAATTCCAGAATTTCCATATCCAGCGCGGGAATCATGTGAGCTAGCGAATCCTTCTTCCTGAACCGGTGCAAGAAGCGGGTTGCAACTTCAAGTTCCTGGTCGGTGTCCGGGTTTTGCAGCATCTCGATGCACTGCTCGATACATTCCTCCAGCCGGTTTTCCTTCTGCAGGATTCTGGCGCGACGTTCCCTCGAGGGTGGTGACATGGTTCCGGTGTAGAGCAGCAATGCATCATCCAGGGCACCGAGGCGTTCATATTGCCTGGCGATGCGATTTACGATGCGATCATGGCGTCTGCCCAGACGATCATTACGGCATCGTTCCGGTAATAATTGTATAAATTCAGCCATGGCATCTGGGTCGCTCTCAGAGACAATGCCATGGGAAAGCTCGTTCAACCTATAGAGTTGCCTGGTTTCTTCAATAAACCCGCGACTCTCAAAGAAAGATGCATCCGGTTGTAGCGAATATTTCTCAAATGGCGTGACGCCGAGGTCGTTTAAGACGAATTCGGTCAAATCCTGGGTGAGATTTCCAAAAAACAGCAGCTTGTAAAGTTGATAAAAGTCCTGATGCAGCGGCCTGAGGACACAAAATGCTGTGATAATGACCTTTGCATCTGCATCGATAAGGTTCTCAAGAATGGCACTTTTTTTCCAGGAGGATTCAGCTTTTGCTGCCTCAGGTAATTCGAGCAGCTCATCCTTAGTCAGCAGGCACAGAACTTCTGACAATTCGGCGTCATGGCCATCGTCCAGGAATCCAGCTTCGGACAAGTGTTGAATTGCCGCTTGCAGGTCAGTTATTTCCTTATAAGCGATCTTATCGCAGCGAAACAAAGGCCCCTTACGTTGCACCAATCGAACGTACAGCATCCGCGCCTGGACAGGCAGGCCATGGAAGTTAGCGGCGTAGGCGAGTTCATCTTTGTCAAGGAGGTGAGCGTACTGCCTGGAAACAAATTCAAGGAGGTAATCAAAATTGTCGAGATAGTACCCTTCTGGTAATTCTTCGACCATTAGCGGATCGTGTTAGAGCGTGAGCTGATTTTACCCTGTATTTATATACAGGTAAATTACAGAAATAGGATGCAACGCCAGATTAGCGTTATCGCTTACTTCACCCGAATAAATTTGTGCTCGGTACCGGTCAGGGAATCAGTCTGGATCATCTCATCGGCTGACGGAAAACTGATCATGCGGGGCTGGCTGCCTTCCTGAGCAAGAATAAGCTTGCCTTCATCAATCTGGTACGAGACAGCATTGTAATCACCGATCTTCACGGTATCTTTCGTGTATTCAATTCTCAGTGGAAATCCCCCAAGCTCGGACTGCCAGGATCCCACAATCATTTGTGCCGGATTATTGCCGGTAGATGCGCAGTCGCTTATCAACACCACCAGGCAGATTATCGCCAGCGTCCGGAATATTCTGCGAGTCATGAATCACTCCCTAAAGCAAATAGTTCCCTACAAAGAAACCACTTCCCATACTAACCGAGAAAAGCTGCTGCGCAAACCTCTCATGGGCCCTCATATTACGCCATGGTGGCCCGGTGTTATGATGTTGATAATGACGATTGAAAATAACCATGATCTGAGCAAGTTAAAAATCATTGGCCGAATTGTCTTTGAAACGCTATTGCTAATGAAGCGTCGCATGGAAATTGGCATGACCACCCTTGAATTGGATGCAATCGGGGCAAAAAATCTCGAGAAATACGGGGCCCGTTCGGCTCCGATTTTGATGTATGACTTTCCCGGGCACACCTGTATCAGCATCAATGAAGAAGCAGCACACGGGATCCCTTCAGAGAAGGTCATTCAACCGGGTGACGTGGTCAACATCGATGTGTCTGCAGAACTAGATGGCTACTTTGGTGATACCGGCGGGACCTTTCTGGTTCCGCCCATGGATCCGAAAATTCAGTATCTTTGCCGATCAACTCGCAAGGCCCTCCACCAAGCCATGGATATCGCGAAAACCGGCGCGAGGGTAAACCGGATAGGTGCATCAATTGACAGGACGGCTCGCAGACATGGATTTGTGACGCTAAAAGACCTGGGAAGCCATGGCATTGGAAAGAGCCTTCACGAAGACCCACATTTTATTGCCAATTTCTATGACAGGAACGATCATCGTGTTTTGTCAGAAGGTCAGGTCATCACGATCGAACCTTTTCTGTCAACCGGCAGCGAACAGACGACCACCGAAGATGACGGCTGGACATTGACCACCGGGACTGGGAATTTTTCGGCTCAGTATGAACACACGATGGTCATTACGAAAGGCAAGCCCATCATATTAACGGCCTTGTAACCGCTTCTAAAATTTATGATCAGCTTCTTTAAAAATCTGTTTCCACTTGCCTGATCGGAATCTGTGCACGAGCATCAGGCTCTTTACAAGATAGTCGCCGATAAGCGCGCCATAGATCCAGCCCACACCCAGCCCAAGGTATGCAAACAAGGTAGCCAATCCTACACGCACGCCAATCAGGCCGATCATCGTTGTAATCAGTGGAAACCGGGTATCGCCAGCTCCACGCAAGCATCCACCCAGTGTGAATTCGATCGCCATCATTGGTTGCGCAATCGCCATGATGTAAATGAAAGTTACCGTGTGCTGAACTACCTGCTCATCGGCAATAAGAAACAAGGCGATATCCCGAGCAAAAAACACGATAACCAGACTAAGTGCGGTCATGCTGGCGATTGCCAGGCCAGTGGCACGCCAGCCCTGCCGCACTGCACCGTCTGGATCCTTGGCTCCGAGATGCTGCCCGACCAGGGTTGCACCAGCGATTGAAAATCCGAAACCGACAACGAAAGAAATCGAGAGGATCTGCACACCAATTCCATAGGCTGCAAATGCCGCGGTACCGTAATAACCGACCAACCAGAGAAATGCCACAAAGCCACCCTGAAACACAAATTGCTCAATGGCAGCCGGGTATCCGATATGCACCAGCTGGCGAATACGCTTCAGGGTCATCGAGCCGCGACCGCCAACTCCGACCCTCAGTTTTTTACCGTACCAGAGATAGAGCAGTATCAGGGCGCCTACAGTGAAGGACAGGCCATTTGCTATAGCTGCCCCGGGTACGCCCAGCCGTGGTGCGCCGTGCAAGCCATAGACCAGCAGATAGACAAGTATCACGTTGACGACATTGGTCACTGCGCCGACCCACAGGGGTGTCCTTGTATCTCCTGCGGCTCGCAAGGATGCACCTATCACCATATTTATGGCGAAGGCAATATTGAATAGGCTGAGGTAGCGAATGAATTCTGCGGCTTGACGCGTAGTGTTTTCATCGAGACCAAACACTCCTGCTATCTGTTTTGCAAAAATGATGCAGGGAAGCATCAGGGCAACAGCAACAAAGTTTCCAATCCATAGAGAAACGCTGGTGACGTGGGCAGCTTCAGAATAGTCCTTTGCACCCCAGGCCCGGGCAACCATGGCAGCCGTGCCAGTCGATACCGCCATCAGGATAGCCTGAAAACCGAAAAAAATGCGGTGTCCGGTGGTCACCGCGGCGACGGCTTCAGGGCCCAGAGAACCGACAATTTTGATGCTGACGATGCCGATCACAGCGTAGAGCAGGTTGCCGACGATCGCGGGCCAGGCAAGTTCCCAGATACCAACTTGTGGCTTTTCCAATGCTGATTCGGTTTCGGAATCACGGACCTGTGATTCTTCCACTTGTGAATCTGTCATTTATTTATTGCCTGGGATGCGGCAACCGGTTATGGGAATGTTGCCAGAAGTTAGAGAGTAGAGGCACATTAAGATACACTAACTCCCTCGTTAGGTCAAAATAGCAAGTCCAGATATGTCTTCAAAAAAGGTCATTATTGTCGGCGGAGGTCACAACGGTCTCGTCTGTGCCTGCTATCTTGCCAGAGCGGGAATGGATGTCACCATTCTGGAGAAACGAGATATTGTCGGCGGAGCCGCGGTCACCGAGGAATTCCATCCCGGCTTTAGAAATTCAACAGCGAGCTACACGGTGGGTCTGCTACACCCCAGGGTCATCAGTGATCTCAACCTAAAATCCCATGGGTTGAAGATTCTGGAAAGAAGTACAAACAACTACCTACCCTTACCCGACGGAGATGGTTTTGTTTCTTATCCGGACAGAACACAAATGGCTGAGGAAGTAGCCAGATTTTCCGGTAAGGATGTAGGCGCCCTTGCGAACTATTACCGCAAACTGGAAGGCGTGGTACCCGTCATCAAGGACATCATGCTGATGACTCCGCCCAGACTTGATGGCGGCGGATTTTCAGATCTGTTGCCTCTTTTCCGGTTAAGCCGGGCTTTCAATGGTCTAGATGGAAATCAGAAAAGATTCCTGCTTAAGCTGTTTTCCGTGTCTGCCGGTGAGCTACTCGATGATGAATTCGAGTCAGATCCGATCAAGGCGCTGCTGGGTTTTGATGCCATCGTCGGTCACTATGCGAGCCCTTATACACCGGGCTCTGCCTACGTTCTCCTGCACCATGTCGTGGGTGAAGTAAACGGGAAAACTGGCTTGTGGGGCCATGCCATAGGCGGTATGGGTGCCATCACCCAGGCAATGGCACGGGAAGCAGAATCCCTGCAGGTCAGCATCCTGACAGGTAGTGCGGTTGCCAGGCTGGAGGCATCCAGTAAAAAAGTAACCCGGGTAATCCTGGAGGATGGTAGGTCGTTTACGGCCGACCTGATCGTCGCAAATGTCAACCCCAAGCTACTCTATTTGGATCTGCTGCCGGAGCAGGCTTTGCGCGCTGAGACCATAGAACATTTCACCCGCTACAAATGTCAGAGCGGAACTTTTCGAATGAACGTAGCTTTGGATGCGTTGCCTGAGTTCAAACACCGGATCACGCCGCGTTGCCTGGAAGGTGGCATCATCATGGCGCCTTCACTTGACTACATGGATCAGGCCTATCTCGATGCACGCAAATATGGCTGGTCAAAACAACCCATCGTTGAAATGTTAATACCCAGCATCATCGATGAAACATTAGCCCCGGCGGGAAAACATGTTGCCAGTCTTTTTTGTCAGCAATTTGATCCCGGTCTCAGGTCAGACTGGGATCAGCATCGATATGATGCGGCGGCGGACATTATCGACCTGGTGACGCAGCATGCACCTAACTTCAGGGAAAGCATCATCTCCATGCAGATCCATTCGCCTTGGGACCTGGAGAAAAAGTTCGGTCTGATTGGCGGTGACATATTCCATGGTCGCCTGAGCCTGGATCAATTGTTTTCTGCAAGGCCAATGCTGGGAAGCGGCCAATACCAGACTGAGATAGACAACCTGTTTCTCTGCGGCGCGGGGACCCATCCCGGCGGAGGCGTCAGCGGCATCCCGGGTCACAATGCCGCAAGGGAAATTCTAAGAAGGGTTTAGTCCAGCTTCTGAAAAACCAGAACGGCGTTGGTGCCGCCAAATCCAAAGCTGTTTGTCATCACCGTTCTAAGACCGGCATTGTCGATTCGGTTCGTCACGATTGGTGCGTGTTCGAATTCCGGATCAAGGTTTTCGACGTTGGCAGAGGCGCATATAAAATCATTGTCCAGCATCAGCAATGAATAGATCGCCTCGTGCACGCCTGCAGCGCCGAGCGAGTGTCCTGACAGAGATTTTGTAGAGCTTATTTTAGGCACGTCATTGCCGAATACACGATCAATGGCGGCAATTTCGGGCGGGTCACCGGCCGGAGTACTGGTGCCGTGCGCATTGATGTAATCAATGGAGCCTTCAACCGTCGACAGGGCAAGTTGCATCGCGCGTTCTCCCCCCTCGCCCGAGGGGGCAACCATGTCGTGGCCATCTGAGGTCGCGCCGTAACCAACCAATTCAGCATAGATTTTTACGCCGCGAGCCCTGGCATGTTCAAGTTCTTCTACGACAAGAAAACCACCACCACCGGCAATAACAAATCCGTCACGATCCTGGTCATAAGCCCGGGATGCTTTATCCGGCTGGTCATTTCTTGCTGTTGAGAGCGCGCCCATGGCATCAAACAGGGACGTCATGCTCCAGTGCTCTTCCTCCCCGCCACCTGCAAAGACGATATCCTGTTTCCCCAGCTGAATCAGTTCTGCCGCATGCCCGATGCAATGTGCACTGGTGGAGCAGGCAGAGGTAATCGAATAATTGACACCTTTGATCGAAAAAGCCGTCGATAGACAAGCTGAAACCGTTGAACTCATGGTCCGCGTTACGCGGTATGGACCGATTCGTCTCAGACCTTTTGCCCGTAATATATCCGCGGCTTCAACCAGGTTCGAAGACGACGCCCCTCCCGAGCCTGCCACCAGTCCGGTACGGACACTGGAAACATCGGAATCTGCAAGCCCTGCATCAGCAATGGCTTCAACCAATGATATATAGGAAAAGGCGGCGGCATCACCCATAAAACGGCGTAATTTTCGTTCAATACGGGCTTCCACATCGATCTGGATACTGCCCGCAACGTGGCACCTGAGGCCAAGCTCCTTGTACTCCTCCTGGAAACGGATTCCGGAACGAGTCTCTTTGAGGGAGTCCAAAGTCTCCACCGTATCATTTCCGAGGGGCGAAACCAGACCCATTCCTGTTATGACAGCTCTTTTCATTGGCTCCCCTGGAAGTCATCTATTGAAGTGAACAAACCCACTTTTACATCCCTGGCAGTATAAATCTGTTTTTGGTCCACCAGTACCCTGCAATCGGCAACAGCCAATACTAATTTCCCCTCGCGAACACGGGTGAGATCAATCTCATATTGCAATAGTTTTGCGCTTGGCAATACCTGTCCCTTGAAACTGACCTTGCCACACCCGAGGGCTCGTCCCAGACCCCAGTTTCCCTTCCAGGCCAGGAAGAAACCAACCAGTTGCCACAGCGCATCAAGGCCAAGGCACCCGGGCATAACGGGGTCATCTATAAAGTGGCACTTGAAAAACCACAAGTCGGGATTGATATCCATCTCAGCCAGAATTCTACCCTTGCCCTTGATACCCCCGGTTTCATTGATATCGGTAATTCTGTCAACCATCAGCATCTTACCAATGGGTAGATGTGCACGCCCTGCACCGAACAATCGGCCCGTTGCACAATCGAGCAGTTCTTCCCTGGTAAAGCTGTGTTTATCAATCAGGGATCGATCTGGCGGAGGTGGTTCAACTCGTTTTTTCTGCATAAATAATGGACTGATCTGCCTGTGTTTAGACAAGATCAACGCCGCCCATGAAATTGATTAGTCAAAATTATATCATTGCAAAAGCGCCTGGGGCGAACGAGCAGAGCTCGTGCACAATCGTTTGCGTCTCCAACCCAGGTAATCCAGGCGGAACTTTGCCAGCTCCAGGGGTGTCAAAGTGACATTAAATCACGAATGTGGCGTCTCTTTTAGCTAAAGCAAATAAGGAAGTGAGCATGATTCAGGTAAACAAGCATGCCGTCGTACATGACCGTGCAGAAATTGGAGATAACTGCGTGATCGGTCCTTTCTGTACCGTTGCTGCAAATACGAAAATAGGCGCCAACACGCGGTTACGTTCCCATGTGGTGGTGGAACCCTATACCGTTATCGGGGAGGACTGTGATATTTACCCCTTCGTGACCTTAGGCATCCAGTCACAGGATCTCAAGCATATTGCCAATACGATCACCTATACTGAGATTGGCGATCGCAACATTATCCGCGAGTTTGTCAGTATTCATAGCGGCACGGAAGAAGGCAGCAAATCAACAGTGGGTAACGATTGCGCGCTGCTTGCCCATTCCCATGTCGCGCACAACTGTACTGTGGGAGACCACGTCGTGATGAGCCACAGCGCAACCCTCGGTGGTCATGTCATTATCGGGGACTATGCGAATATCGGTGGCTTATCGGCTATTCACCAGTTCTGTCATGTCGGGACTGCTGCCATGGTGGGAGGAATGTGTAAAGTCGTCCAGGATGTCTTGCCATTTACCATCGCCGATGGTGCTCCCGCACACATGCGTGTCATCAACAAGATCGGTATGGAGCGAGCCGGTTACAGTACGGAAGAGATCACCGAGGTTCGTAAGGCATTCCGCATCCTGTTTATGCGCGAATTGAGACTTGAAGCGGCAGTGTCAGAGGTGGAAGACGAATTCCCGGATTCACCCAGTATTGCCCTGATGATAGAGGCGATCAATTCATCTCAGCGCGGCCTGGCGCGTCCGGAGTCTGCAACATTCGAGATCAACGTGAGCTAGCGGCCAATATGCGAGTTTCATCCTGTAAGGTATAGTTGCGACTCGAAAATATAGGTGCTCGGGATGATCAAGGCGGTATTGTGGGATTTTGGAGGTGTTATTACGACGAGTCCGTTTGAAGCGTTTAATCGTTTCGAAAAATCGACTGGACTCCCGGAAAATTTCATCCGCTCCATCAACGCAACCAATCCCGAGACGAACGCCTGGGCACAGCTTGAGAGCAGCCGGATAAGCGTTAGTGAATTCGATGTTAAGTTCGCCGAGGAGGCTTGCGCCCAAGGCCAGGAAGTGAGCGGCGCGAAAGTGTTGGCTCTTCTGTCAGGTGAGCTGCGGCAAGAGATGGTAAAAGCACTGCGAATAATAAGATATGACCGGAAGATCGGCTGCATAACGAATAATATCAGCAACGAAGAAGGTCCTTCCATGACGGGCGACCCTGATAAAGCCGCACGCATAGGTGAAGTGATGGACTTGTTTCATGTGGTCATCGAGTCCAGCAAAGTAGGCATCCGAAAACCTGATCCCGAGATCTACAAGCTCGCCTGTCGCGAACTGGAGATCGAACCTTCCGAGGCAATTTTCCTGGACGACCTTGGCATTAACCTGAAACCCGCCCGGAAACTCGGTATGACTACCATCAAAGTGCTGGATGCAAAACAGGCTCTCGATGACCTCGAGGTCGAACTTGGCATGATCTTGAGATGAAGATTTTACTGACCGGGGGCGCTGGTTATATTGGCACCCATACTGCGGTGGAGCTCCTCAAGGCTGGACACGATATCACAGTCGTTGATAATTTAAGTAACAGTTCAATTAAGGCGATTGGAAGGGTGGAGGGACTGACAAACAAGAGCGTAGCCTTCTACCAGGAAGATCTGTTGCACACAACCAGGATGCAGTCTATTTTAGCTGACGGCGCAATTGAAGCTGTCATTCATTTCGCAGGGCTAAAAGCCGTGAAAGAATCGGTCAGCGAGCCTCTGGCTTACTATAAGACCAATATTTTAGCCACGATAAACCTTTGTGAATCGATGCTAGCTGAAGGAGTGACCAGGCTTGTGTTCAGTTCCTCGGCTACCGTCTATGGTGAGCCACATGAAGTACCTATCAGTGAAGGCAGCCAGGTTGTTGATGCTGCTAACCCGTACGGTCGAACAAAAATAATGATAGAGAAAATTTTGCAAGATCTGGTTCAGGCCAGACCGGAATTCAATGTTGTGATATTGCGCTATTTCAACCCTGGTGGTGCACACGAAAGTGGTGAAATTGGTGAAGATCCCTCTGATACGCCCAACAACCTGTTGCCTTTTATAAGCCAGGTAGCGGTTGGTAAACGAGATGAGCTTGTCGTGTTCGGTGACGACTACGCAACACCTGATGGCACCTGTATTCGCGATTATATTCATGTCGTCGATCTGGCTAAGGGGCATCTTGCGGCTATCGAAAAGTTAAAAGAAAATCCGGGCCTTGTAACCTACAACGTCGGTACTGGTATCGGTTACTCTGTGCTGGACGTCATTAAAGCTTTCGAGACCGCCAACAACTTAACGCTGCCGCACGTCATGGGTCCGCGCAGACCCGGCGATATACCAGTGAGCTATACTGATCCTGCGCTTGCCAGGGCTGAAATGAACTGGCAAGCAGAAAAATCCATCGAAGATATATGCCGCGATGCGTGGAACTGGCAAAAACGAAATCCGGAAGGATACACTTAGACGTATCCGTTCTACCCGCCAGATATCCTGAACAGGAAATGTACCTCGCTTTCTGGGGAGACAGCTTCTAGTAGAGGGTCGTGTATGATTTCACCATCTATAGACACCGCCATGTTCAGAATTTCGTCTTCGGTCAGTTTTTCATATCGGTTGAGAAGTTCAGCCACAAGGTCTCGATAATTCGTTGCAATCACGCAGGTGTGTTCTTCTCCGGTAAGACGTTGCAACTCACTGGAGAAGATCACGTTTGCCATGTTGATCGAGAACCGGCGGTTAACGAAATTCAGACAGCATGGGGTTAAGCCGTATCCTGGATAGCCTTGAGTACTCGCGGCGGAGAACACGGCAGATTGGTCATGCGTACCCCGATGGCATCGCTCACTGCAGTGGCTACAGCTGCTAACGGAGGAACGATCCCGGTTTCACCCACGCCTCTGACGCCAAACGGATGAAAAGCGTTAGGCACCTCTACGATAATCGTATCAATCATCGGTAAATCAGAAGCAAGGGGAATCCGGTAGTCCAGGAATCCGGCGTTCTCCATCACGCCATCCTCGTTATAGATATATTCCTCGTTCAGGGCCCAGCCGATACCCTGTACCGCGCCACCCTGATACTGGCCTTCCACATAACCCGGATGAATCGCTTTTCCTGCATCCTGGATCGCGGTGTAACGTACCACAGCAGTCTTGCCGGTCTCCATATCGACCTCGACATCACAGAGATGAACCGCGAAGCTGGGTCCCGCGCCTCGTGCATTGATATTTCCCCGGCCGGAGATCTGCCCACCAGTCCTGTCGGCACCCTGGCAGATTTCGGCAGCAGTCAACCTGTCTTCACCGGCTGTATTGATCGCAACGCCATCGGACCAGTCCACCTGTTCGACAGTTACGTTCCAGACTGCAGCTGCCCGTTCCTTCATTTGCCGGACCACGTCCTGGGCTGCCTCAATCACTGCCATGCCGGTTGCAAAAGTAGTGCGGCTGCCACCTGTTGTGGCGCTGTAGGGAACGTGTTCAGTATCGGCCACAATCGGATTCAATTTGCTGACGTCGATTCCCAGTTCCTCGGCAGCCATGAGCTGCATCGACGCCCTTGAACCGCCAATATCCGGGTTACCCTCAACGATGGTTCCGGTTCCATCCGGATTCATGTTGATGATTACGCTGGACTGGCCACCGATATTGAACCAGAATCCTGCCGCCAGGCCCCTGCCCTGGTTCTCAGCCAGGGCTTGTTTGTAATGCGGGGAATTCTTCGCGGCTTCCAGGCACTCCACTAATCCTACGGCCTTTAGTTTTGGTCCATAGACAGTTTGCGTCCCCTCCTTCGCTGCGTTTTGCAGGCGCAGCTCGATAGGGTCGATATTCAGTTCATCGGCCAGTTCATTGATGACCATTTCAGCTGCGAATTCTGCCTGGGGAGCACCGGGGGCCCGATAGGCAGCAACTTTCGGTTTGTTCACGACAACGTCATAGCCTTCGATGTATATATTTTCAACATCATAGGGGGTGAACACGGTCATGCAGCCGGGGCCCATCGGCGAGCCTTTGAAAGCCCCGGCTTCAAAGCAAAGTTTGGCCTGCATGGCTGTAATCGTACCGTCCTTCTTCGCGCCTATCTTGACTGTGCTCCGGGTCGCTGATCCGGGGCCTGATGCTCGAAAGACTTCGTCACGGGTCATGACCATCTTCACCGGCCTGCCGGATTTTTTCGATAACATCAGCGCCACTGGCTCAAGATAAACCGTGGTCTTTCCGCCAAATCCACCGCCGATCTCGCTGGCGATAACCTTGAGTTTACCCAGATCCATGCTCAGCAGTTTGGCGGTACTGGCGCGAACATCAAAATGACCCTGGGTCGAACACCAGATCATTGACTGACCGTCTTCGTCGTAACGCACCGTGGTTGCATGGGGTTCGATATACCCCTGATGCACTGTCGGTGTATAGAAATCTCGTTCGATGATAACTTCTGCAGCCGCGAAGCCAGCTTCAATATCCCCTTTCTTGAGTTCCATCCGGGTGGCGATATTCGATGCTTTCTCCGGCTGCTCCGCCAGGCCCTTGGTAAACAAATCTTCGTGCAATACCGGCGATCCTGGTTGCATGGCATCAGCCACATCCATGACCGGCGGCAAGACTTCATAGTCAATATCGATGAGTGACAATGCCTCTTCTGCAGCGGCCTCGGTTCTTGCTGCGATTGCCGCGATGGCATGGCCATGATACAAGGCCTTGTCATCAGCCAGAATATTCCTGGCCAGGTCACACAGGTCTGTTGGTCCATCTCCCGGCTCAAATCCGCCAGAGGAAACTGCAGGGTAATCCTGGTAGGTCACTACCGCCATCACATCCGGGTGTGCCTCTGCTTTACTGCTGTCAATACTTTTTATCACAGCATGGGCATAAGGACTGCGTAAAATTTTCCCCCAGATCATGCCGGGTAATGACAGATCCGCGCCATAATTGGCGCGACCTGTCACCTTGTCGAAACCGTCCGGGCGTATCGTCCTGCGCCCGATATATTTGTACTCTCTCGCTTCACTCATGGTTACGCATCTCCTCTCATTGCCTCAGCCGAATCCATTACCGCACGAATTATTTTGTCGTATCCTGTGCAGCGGCACAGGTTTCCAGCCAGGTAATACCTGGCTTCTTTTTCTGTTGGTTCGGGATTTTCAGCAAGCAGGGCTTTTGTCGAAACGATCAGTCCAGGTGTGCATATTCCGCATTGCAATGCGGCGTGTTCAAGAAACTTTTCCTGGATGATATGAAGTTTGTCGATCCCGCCGATACCTTCCACCGTGCCAATTTCCGCGCCTTCCGCTTCGACCCCCAGCACCAGGCAGGAACAGACCAGGCGGCCGTTTAGTGTTACGGAACAGGCGCCACAATCTCCAGTGCCGCAGCCTTCTTTTGTTCCGGTTAATTGTAATTCGTTGCGTAGAACCGCCAGCAGCGTCGCGCCGGGTTCACACAGGAATTCTGTCACTTCGCCATTGATCGTTGTTGTTACGTGGGTTTTTGTCATGACTGAATACCTCTTACGCGTTCGGCCGCAATCGCCGCAGCCCGTTTCGCCAGCACGCCCACCACATGTCGCCGATATTCATCCGTACCGCGACGGTCCGTGATAGGACTTGAAGCTTTGCTTGCAGCTTCGGCCACGGCCTGTAATGCCTGCACATCGACTTTTGTGCCCAGCAGAACCTCTGCGGCTTTTGCTACCACCAGCACAGTTGGCGCAACTGCACCGATGCTGACCCGGGCCGCAGTACAAATTCCATCATCGTCCAGAGTGATACTGACAGCTGCACCGGCGACCGCGATATCCATTTCCGTTCTGGGAATAAATCGAAGATAGGCATCAGAAGTATTGGCGGCGGGGAGCGGAATCCTGATCAGGCTGAGCAGTTCTCCTTTTTCCAGGCAATTCTGGCCGACGCCTGTGGCAAAATCTTCCACCTGTATACTCCTTTCACCCGACGGGCCGACAATCACACATTGTGCATTATTGACAATCAGCGCCGGAACCGTGTCTGCTGCGGGTGACGAATTGCAGAGGTTACCGCCAACGCTGGCTCTTCCCTGGATCTGGGTAGAGCCGATCAGGTAGGCGGCTTCAATCAACCCTGGGTATACCGATTTAATATCTTCACGTGAGGTGAGCTCCGCACAGGACATGCAAGGACCTAACTGAAGTCCCTCGGCGTCAAGGGTCGCCTCCATCATTGCGGGGATTTTTTTCAAATCAACGAGCAACCGGGATTCATTCACCAGACCCTGCATTTGAATAATAAGGTCTGTGCCACCTGCCAGCACTGTGGCTGTTATTTCTGCGCCAGACAGCAGCGCTACCGCATCCTGAACAGACGCAGGTGCTTCATATACAACAGAAACCATTTTCCCTCCTTTCTAGGAATTGAAACCAGCTGAAATAGCCTTCAAATTCAGGTGGCTATATATATCACGCCGCAGTAGCCAGTACCATGGGAGCAATCTGAATAAGAAGCTGGCAGGCGTGTGATGATCCCGTGGTGCTACACTAATTAGACCGTCGAAAAGGGACAAGCCGGTTGTTTAAGCATTTGAACAAGTTCTTTTCACAACCTGATGATGAGCCATTCGTGCAGCTTATGTCTGTTGCCCGGGAGGATGAGGATATCCGGGCGCAGCTGATTGAGATCCTGACCCAGAACCCGTTTAACCGGAAATCGAGCCTGAACACCTGGATTCATACCATGCAGTTGCAACGGGCACCTGCACCCTTCGTCCGCGCAATTAGTTATTTACTGGACGATGCAACCGCAGACAAGGCGCTGCAGTTGTTGCGCGCGACTGCCGCGCAACATCAGCTCAAGTGATCAGGTGCCAGATTGCACCTGCAAGACCACCGATGATGAGCACCCAGCAGGGAAGAATTGATAGAAGCATACCGGTTCCCCTTGACGCTGGGTCTTTGACATATGACATAGCGTACAAGACCCGCCCTATCAGGTAGATAACACCAAGTCCCGCCGCCCAGGTATAACCAATATAAAACCCAAAAAGCCAAAGTCCGGGAAGAAAAATAATCAACTGCTCCAGTGTGTTGTAGTGCACGCGATAGCGGCGTTCAAATATCTCATGACCCGTTGTGGCGGGTGCCTGTATGCCGTATTTCCCGCGAGCTGATCCCACCTGGACACCAAAAATAATGAATTCCGTGATGGCCAGTAAGGTCACAATGGCGACTAGTTCCATAATTTCTCTCCGCTGTTATTATTGTGAAGCGTACACCAGGGATCTCCTGGCATGGGTCAGTTTAACTTCTCTACACAGAGTACCTTTATTATCTTAGCTTCAATTATCTGTAAATTCATTATCTTATCGCTATATTTTCATGTAGATTCTGTCACCCTTACCCACCTCCAGCCATTTTAACGCCCGTGCTCAAAAGTCGCCTGTTTCACCTGCTGCTCAGTGTCCTATCGATATTGCCCCTGCGGCTACTGCAAGGGGCCGGGGTATTGCTTGGTTCGATCCTCTGGTTGAGCAACTCGCGGATGGCACGGGTTTCCAGGGAAAACATCGACCTCTGCTACCCGCAACTTAGTGAGAAACAGAAACGCGACCTCACCAGACGGAGCCTCCGTGAGACCGGCAAGACAGCTATGGAGAGTGCGCTTGCCTGGGGGTCACCGAGCACGACCTGCCTGCAGTCCATCGTTTCGGTAGAGGGAAAAGCAGAACTGGATGAGAGACGAGTTGCGGGACAGGGCATTATCTTTGTCATTCCGCACCTCGGAAACTGGGAACTCATTAACCATTTCCTTGGCAGTCACTACGCCCTGACGCACATGTACCTGCCTAACCGCTCACCGGTCATTGATGATTTTATACAAGCCTGTCGATCACGCACGGGTACCACTTTCGTCACTGCTGATGTCAGCGGTATTAGGACGCAATTACAGATACTCAAGAGAGGTGGCGCAATCGGCGCCATGCCTGATCAAGAGCCAGATGTAGACACGGGTGTCTTCGCTCGTTTCTTTGGGCAACGCGCATTAACCAGCCGGCTTATTCCGGGACTGGCCAGTCGAACCGGTGCGATCTGTGTTGTTGCATATTGCAAGAGACTGGAGAAGAGCGCGGGGTTTAAAGTAATACTGAATCAAGTTGACACCGGATTACCTGAGGAACCCGTTACTATCCAGACATTAAACGATGCCGTCGAAAATGCGGTTAGACAAGTTCCTGAACAGTATCTCTGGTCATACAAACGCTTTCGTACTCGCGAAGACGGTGACAAGGAGCTGTACCAATTCCCGGATCATCCCGTCAGGGTGATGGGTGAAAAAGCGATCATCTCGATCCTGCTGCGCATCGCCGCAGTGCCGAATCTTGCGACCCTGCATCTACTGTCTGCCTCACTCGCCGCTTATTTTTCATTGATCCGCGGTAAGCACTTAAAAGTGACCAGCCGAAATGTCTCTATCTGCTATGCACGCCAAGATGATGTGGAACGACAGCATCTGATAAAAAGATCAGTTCGCGAATTCTCCAAGACGATATTGGAAACGGGCAGAATCTGGTATTGCAACGACGACCGCTTTTACTCCCTGCTGCTCTCTGTTGAGGGGCTGGAAAATATGATCGAAGGGTCCGCTATCGTTATGACGCCTCCCCTTGGAAACAGGGAAGTAGTGATGCGTTATCTTGGACAAGGGTTCAAGGTTACGGAGTATTACCACCCGAACAAGACCACCAGCATCGATCAGCTTATCAGGCAGCAACGATGTTCGATGGGGATTGCGCTACTGGACCATACAAAACGATGCCGTCTGGAATTATTGCAAAGGCTGGGCGATGGCGAGGTTGTAACCCTCTGCCCGGATCAGCAACCAAGACTGCGTAGCGGCGCGTTTGTTCCATTTTTTAAGGTCG
Organism: Pseudomonadota bacterium; assembly: GCA_022571415.1. Taxonomy (GTDB): domain Bacteria; phylum Pseudomonadota; class Gammaproteobacteria; order Pseudomonadales; family Azotimanducaceae. The sequence continues at coordinate 5,256 of JACZXW010000006.1, read as the reverse complement.
ACGCGCTCACCACTCTGGCCTTACCTTATCTCTTAAGAGAAAGTCATGCAGCGCTGGTTTTCGGCATCGCCTTGCGGGAAGACCCTGGCTTTCGCCTGTATCTGCATCGATGCGACTATAATGCTGCAGCAGATGACAAAACCATGCTGCTAAACATCAACCAACAATTCGAAGAAATTGTGTCTGCAAACTGCGACCAGTATCGATGGTCGGATAAACGATTCAACATTCGACCAAAGGGCGGGAAAAAGTTGTACCGTTTCTAACCCCTGATTTACGGCGTGAATAGTAGATTGTAAATACTGGTTTCTAATTCGCAAATCAAGTAACTTTGAGAACGGTCATCCTAGTGACCCGCCATACCACTTCGGCAAAGCCATAGGCTCTACGAATTCCTCTCTATCGTATCTGTAATCCAGTGGTGGCTTATCCACTTCCCCGGGAGTCCAACCATGCCTCTTAAAATGTATGCAGAGACCAATTTACCGACACAATTCGGGGTCATGCGTTTTAGAACCTACCGCGATGATGCCATGAACGAACCACTGGCTATTTTGTCCGGGATTATGGATACAAGCCGGTCAGTAAACCTGCGCATCCATTCATCCTGCATTACTTCCGAGGTATTCGCATCGTGCAAATGCGATTGCAAACAACAATTAGACCACGCGCTTGACTACATCTCACGCCATAGCGGCTTGATCATCTACCTCCATCAGGAAGGCCGCGGTATCGGTCTTGGCGATAAAATTCGTGCCTATGCATTGCAGGAGCAAGGTTATGACACGATTGAGGCCAATGAAATGCTCGATTTACCCATTGACGCCCGCTCATACCGACAAGCAATCGAAATACTGCAAGAGTTGGAAATCTCGAGCGTTAACCTGCTGACAAATAATCCGGAGAAAATAAGTGCACTGGAGCGCGCAGGTGTTCAGGTGACAGCCCGGATACCCCTACTCGTCCCAGCCAATAAACACAGTGATGCTTATCTCGCCACCAAGCGCACAAGGATGGGGCATTTTTTATAATTTTAACAAGGGAATGCGAATCCGCTCTACCGCCAGTAGAGGTTGTTATGGTCAAGCGTTTTTCTTGGCAGAAACAATTAAGGTGTCCGGCAGCTGGTTTGATGTCATAGTCATGGCCTAACATTGATTCTGAAAGGAAGCAATCATGCAAGAGATTTCCATGGACGTTGAATCTCTCTACAAGGACCATCTGTCCCAGGTACAGCATCGCTATGAGAAAGCCCTGGCATCATGTGGGTGCAGTGGTGTGCTCATTCCTTCCGGTACATTAAAGTACGGGTTCCTCGACGATCATCCCTATCCTTTTAAAGTAAACCCCCACTTCAAGACCTGGCTGCCGATCGACGATAACGATGATTCGTTTATCCTGATGCGAGCAGGAGAGAAACCCCTGTTGTTGTTTAACCAACGACAAGACTATTGGCACAAGCCTGCGTCAGATCCGGATGGCTTCTGGGTAGCCCAGTGGGAAATACAAGCAATCCGGTCCCTGTCGGATGCAAGCAATCGAATCGGCGATCCCGGATCCCTGGCGTTTATCGGGGAAGAGACAGGCCTCGCAAGAGATTGGGGTATTGCACAAATCAACCCGCAAAACCTGCTTTCTGAGATCCACTACCACCGTGCCTATAAGACTGATTACGAAATTGCCTGCCTGCAGATTGCCAATAATATTGCAGTATCCGGGCATCGTGTGGCAGAAGAGGCTTTTCGTATGGGATGCTCCGAATTTGAGATTCAGCACCGCTACCTTGCCGCCATCGCTCACCGGGAAAAAGAAACTCCCTATTCCGGCATCGTCGCACTGAACGAGCACGGCGCAATCCTGCATTATCAATACTACGAGAAGCAGGCACCCGCCACTATTTACTCCTTACTGATAGATGCGGGCGCCAACAAGAATGGTTATGCGGCCGATATTACCCGAACCTATGCCGTGGGCAACGGTCTGTTTCAGGATTTGATCGATGCAGTCAACACACAACAACTTGCTATCATCGACGAAATCCGACCAGGGTTGAACTATGCAGACCTGAACGAAAAGATGCACCTGAGACTGGCTGGAGTCCTGCGAGATTTCAAAATCGTTAACATGAATGAAGAAAGCATGGTTGAGAGTAATCTGACGTTTACTTTTTTCCCTCACGGGCTGGGTCATCTTCTTGGGTTGCAAACTCATGACGTAGCAGGTCTGCAGAAATCTGCAGATGGGGATGAGAAAGCAGCTCCTGAAAAATATCCTGCACTTAGGCTAACCAGGACAGTTGAAAACAGACAGGTATTTACCATCGAACCCGGACTCTATTTCATACCGATGCTGCTTAACAGGCTGAGACAGTCGACCCACGCCAGGCAGGTTAATTGGCAATTGATCGAAGAACTGATCCCCTGTGGTGGCATCCGGATAGAAGACAATATCGCAATGCTGGATGACGGGCCGGTTAATCTCACGCGGAACGCATTCGATGCACAGTTGACCTGAACATCAATTTTGCTGCCGTGCTAACAGTTGAGTAAAGACATGATTAAAATTCGCAAAGCCGAAGCACAAGACACAAGTATCATTGCCGGATTTAATAAGGCAATGGCCCTGGAAACAGAGAGCAAGCAACTTGATCAAGAAATTATCCAGTCCGGCGTTGCGCGCATGATTATGGACAATGACCTCGGTTTTTATCTGGTCGCACTTTTCAATGATGGATCAGGTGATGAAATTGCAGGTTGCCTGGCAATAACTACGGAATGGAGTGACTGGCGCAACGGACTCTTCTGGTGGATTCAAAGCGTCTATGTCCCAGAGCGATTCAGGAGGGAGGGAATATTCAGCAGAATGTACCAGCATGTCCATGACTTGGCCGAAAAAGAAAACGACGTTTGTGGTATACGGCTATACGTCGAAAAGGAGAACGAAAGCGCGATAAGGACCTATCTCAGGCTCGGCATGATAGAGACTGATTACCGTATTCTGGAAGAGGAATTCGTTACACCATGAAGGTTATTACAGACAATTAAATGGAATTAAACAACTACAAGACATCCTCGAAAATATTCGATGAGTTGCTGACCCAGAAAAACAGGGCGCGGCACGGACTTGGAGCCTTGGCCAGGTTTCTGAAGAAGAGTTCGCTAAAAGACCTGAATGCTCGACGTCATGATGCAGAATTAGCGATCCGGACCATGGGCATTACCTTTACTATCTACAGTGAGGGTGAAAACATCGATCGTGAATGGCCATTCGATATTATCCCGCGAACAATCATGAAAAGTGAATGGCAACGGGTCGAGATTGGATTGAAACAGCGCCTGACCGCACTAAATCTTTTTATCAACGATGTTTACAACGACGAAAAAATACTCAAGGACAAGGTTGTGCCGCGGGATATTGTGGCGTCATCCAGGGACTTCCGTAAGGAATGCGTGGGGGTTACGCCAAAATTTGGAGTCTGGGCACATATCTGTGGTACAGATCTGATCCGCGACACCGATGGCACCCTGTATGTGCTGGAAGACAACTTGCGGGTACCTTCGGGCGTCTCATACATGTTGGAAAATCGCAACATCAGCAAGCGGGTCATGCCGGAATTATTCGAGGACTACAACATTCTTCCCCTGGATGATTATCCGATGCATCTGTTTGATACGCTGAGCTCCATCTCCCCGAGACCGAAAGACTTTCCTGAGGTCGTTGTACTGACACCGGGGATTTACAATTCAGCCTACTTCGAGCATTCCTTTCTGGCACAGCGTATGGGTGCCGAACTGGTAGAAGGATCCGATCTCCTGGTGGGCGATGATGGCTATGTCTACATGAAAACTGTTGAAGGTCTTGCCCGGGTGGATGTTATTTATCGCCGCATTGACGATCTGTTTCTCGATCCGGAGGTGTTCAACAAGAATTCGACACTTGGTGTCAAGGGGCTGATGCGTGCGTGGAAGAAAGGCCAAGTGGCCCTTGCCAATGCACCCGGTGCCGGCGTGGCTGATGACAAGGTGATCTATACCTTTGTTCCCGAAATGATTCGTTACTACCTGGATGAGGAACCCGTATTACCCAATGTCCCGAGTTTTATCTGTTCGGACAAGACTCATCTTCAACACGTTTTGACGAATATCGAAAACATGGTTGTAAAACCCGCCAACGAATCCGGTGGTTACGGCATGTACATCGGACCAGGGAAAAGCAAACGCCACACGGCGGAGATGAAACGCCTCATTAAATCGAATCCAAGAAATTATATCGCACAGCCGATTATCAATTTATCCACGGTACCGACGCTATGTGAATCGAGCATAGAACCGAGACATGTAGACCTGCGCCCTTTCATCCTGCAAGGTGACAGGTCCTTTGTCACAGCCGGCGGCCTCACCCGTGTTGCCCTGAAAAAAGGTTCTCTGGTGGTCAATTCATCACAGGGTGGTGGCAGTAAAGATACCTGGATAATTGAAGACACAAAGAGGTCCCGATAACCATGCTCTCCCGCGTAGCAGAAAGAATGTATTGGTTTGGGCGTTACGTTGAACGCGTGGAAAACACCGCCCGGCTGATCAGCGTCAATACCAATCTAATGCTGGACCTGCCCAAGGTGAAGTATATCTGGGGGAGCTTAATCGGCATCACGGGTTATGAAGCGCAGTTCACCAGCCGCTTCAGCGTCGCTAACGAACGAAATGTCATCAAATTTCTCCTGGAGGACGAGTCGTGTTCTATCAGGAAGTCGGTGGCCATGGCCAGAGAGAATGCCAGAACCAGCCGTGAGATTATGCCGAATGAGGCCTGGGAAAAAGTTAACGAGCTACATCTGTATCTTCGTAAAAATATAAACCACGGCATTAAACGAGATGGTCGTCACAAGTTCCTCATCGATATTATGAATCAATGCAATGAGCTTACCGGTTACCTGTTGGGGAGCATGAGCAATAACATCGCCTATAACTTTATCAAGATAGGCCGCAACCTGGAACGCGCGGACATGACCACGCGCATCCTCGATGTTGGCTGCCTTAACCTCCTCAATCCTGATCATCCTGAAATCGTCGAGTATGAAAATATTCTCTGGATGAACGTCTTGAAGTCCCTGACCGCTTACCAGATGTATCTCCAGCATTTACATGACAGGGCGCCGGGCCGGGGTGTAAACGGCGAAGATGTTGTTGATTTCATGATCAAGGACCAGAAGTTTCAACGCGCCGTATTGCATTGCCTGGGAGAGGTACAAAGATGTTT
>JACZXW010000051.1 GCA_022571415.1 Pseudomonadota bacterium | reverse complement strand
GACCCGGGCTTGATCCGAGAAAAATATCCAGCCAGGTACGAGCCAAGCTCTTTTGAATTTATTCGCTTCTGTTCCGCGGACTCGCGCAAGTGTTTTATCGTGACCTGCCCGCTATCCACTTCGTCATCCCCCAGAATCAGCGCCAGCCTGGCGCCACTTGCATCAGCCTTCTTCAGCTGAGACTTAAACTTGCCTTCACCACAATTCACCACTACCCTGATCTTCGATGGCAGGGCCTTCAAGCGCAGGGTTGTTAACTGCAAATCCCGGATGTCTTCCGCCAACTCCAGCGCAATTTCTCGGGCACCGTCTCCAACCGCGGCAATATACACATCTGCCTGAATGCTGCTTTCGAATACCGGCTCCAGCATCAGGACCAGCCTGTCGAGGCCCATAGCGAAACCCACTCCAGGGGTTCCCTTACCGCCGATCTGTTCGACCAGACCATCGTATCTGCCGCCACCGCACACGGTGCCCTGGGCACCGAGGGAATCCGTAATCCATTCAAAAACAGTCTTGTTGTAGTAATCGAGGCCGCGAACAATGTAGGGATTTACGCTGTAGTGTAATTGCTGTTTATCGAGCATCCTGCGCAATTTATCAAAGTGCTCAACGGAATCGCTATCCAGGTATTCACTTAAGAGCGGCGCCCCCTGCAACAGGTCTTTCGTTTTTTCAACTTTACTATCGAGAATCCTGAGGGGATTGGACTCCAGTTTCTTCAGGCTGTCTTCATCCAGTTCATCTTTGACGCCGTCAAAATACTCCTTCAGGGCAATTCGATATTCGGCCCTTGATGCAGCGGTACCAAGCGAGTTTATTTCAAGCCGCAGGTCCTTGGAAATTTCCAGTAGTTCCCACATCCGGCGAGTCATCAGCATCAATTCAACATCGATGTCAGGACCCGGCATACCAAAACATTCGGCGCCAATCTGTTCAAACTGGCGGTACCTTCCTTTCTGCGGACGTTCATAACGAAACATGGGCCCGGCGTACCAGAGCCTTTGCACCTGGTTGAATGTTAATCCGTTTTCCTGCGCTAAACGTACCGCCCCGGCAGTACCTTCAGGCCGCAGCGTTAAACTTTCGCCATTTCGATCAGGGAAGGTATACATCTCCTTCTCAACAATATCGGTGGCTTCGCCCACCAGCCGGCTAAACAGCTTCGTTGACTCAATGACCGGCAGTCCGATTTCCTGGTACCCGTAACTGCACAGGACATCGCGCACCCTGTCCTCGATAAAACGGAATATTTCCTTTTGTCGGGGCAGCAAATCCTGCATGCCCCTTACGGCTTGTATTTTCACGACTGATTACTCTAATTCAGGAGCTCTTGGCGATGACCCGATCCTGTAAGGCTTGTGCCTCGAGCTTTGCTGCCACCTTATCGCGAATCATCTTCTCAAGATCATCCAGCAATTGCTCACTGGTGACTTTGTGATCCGGCTTGCCTTCGGAGTATATGAGGTTACTTGGAGAGGCGCCGGTCAGCCCTATATCTGCTTCCTTTGCCTCGCCCGGGCCATTCACAATACAACCCATAATGGCCACGTCCAGCGGAGTGACGATGTCTTCGACACGGCGTTCCAGTTCATTAACCGTGCTGATCACATCGAAATTTTGTCGTGAGCAGCTCGGGCAGGCGACGAAGTTTATACCCTTAGATCTAAGGTGCAAGCTCCTTAGCAAATCGAAACCAACCTTGATTTCTTCCACCGGATCCGCCGCGAGAGAGATGCGTATGGTGTCGCCAATACCTTCCATCAGCAACAGGCCGAGACCGGCAGCGCTCTTTACAGTACCGGATCTGAGCCCCCCTGCTTCTGTAACACCCAGGTGCAGCGGTTGATCAATTTGCGCTGATATTGTTCGATACGCCTCAATCGTCATAAAGACATCTGAAGATTTGAGACTCAGTTTGTACTCATGAAAATCTAACCGGTCCAGCATGTCAATATTTCGCAAGGCAGATTCAACCATGGCCGTTGAATTGGGTTCCTTGTACTTTCTAAGCAGATCCTTGCCAAGAGAACCGGCATTGATGCCGATACGAATAGGAATCCCGTTGTCCTTGCAGGCACTGACGACCGCCTTGACTCGATCCCTGTTGCCAATATTGCCTGGATTTATCCTCAGGCAGTCCACACCCAGCTCAGCCACACGCAGTGCAATCCGATAATCAAAATGTATATCCGAGACCAGCGGCACCTGCACCTGTTGACGTATTTTCCCGAACGCCTCCGCTGCTTCCATGGTTGGCACGGACACCCTGACGATATCTGCTCCGACTGCTTCCAATCTCCTGATCTGGGCAACCGTTGCCGCGACATCCGTCGTTTCGGTATTGGTCATACTTTGCACCGCAATGGGTGCGTCGCCGCCAACAGGCACTTTCCCGACCATGATTTGCCGGGTCTTCCTGCGTTTGATATTCGAATCCTGTTTCATGGCCTGCTCTTATCTACCGAGTCGCACCTTCGCTGTCTCGTCATCCGTGATAAATTCTTTTACATCAACCGGCTCGCCATTGAACACCACTGTCACGGCGGTGGCACGTCCGAACAACATATTAAAGGGCGCAGTGCCGTATATTGTGAGCACATCGCCAGATTTGTTCAAGTCACCATATATTGATGTACCATCACCATCCTCGATCTCCACCCAGCATTCATCCGAAAACGTAAGCTGAATCTCATCGAACCCTCCGGCATCGAGGGTAATGTAATTGATGCCACCATCACTATTTCGTTCAATGTTGACGTCCCTTAACAATGAAGCCCGCTCTATCGCCGCATCGGAATTACCACTGTATTCCACTGTCGCGCGCCCCTCACCACTGACCGCCATAATCCCGGAAGCTATTTGCCCGGTTGCGTCCGCCATCGCCTGGTCATCATTACCACCGGATCCTGTTATCTCCTTATCCAGAAAAACAAAATTAAATTCGGCTGGCTCTGAAGCAACAATATCTTCTGCAGCCGGACCCGATGCCACTTCGCTAACCCCAGCGACAGTTACCATCATATCTTCATCCTCACGATCTGAGGCAACCCACCAGACCACTGCAACAACCATAAAGACGCCGACCAGTCCAATCATCCCTGTTTGCAGTACCGGGCCGGTAAAGTTGGCGCTGCCGACTGTCTCTTCAGTAACGTCCCTGATTTTAATATTCTGTTCCGCGACCTGAAGCGCACTATCATATCTGCCGACAATTTCATCACCGTCGGCTCGTACAACCCTGGCATAGGATCGCAGGTAACCTTTGATAAACGCAGGCTTCGCAATCTTGTCGAAAGCGCCCTCATCTATGTGCCTGATGCACGAGACAGTCAGGTACAGTTGATCCGCGACTTCTTTTTGACTCATGCCGGATTTTTGCCTTGCAGCAACCAGTATCCCGGACGCACTGGGCTTCCCTTGCTCCTCAATTTCAGGATTGGATTCCACTTCAGCCATTCCTAAAGTATTCTTTTATACTGGTTATATTCATCTGATGCCGGAAAGATGTTTTTAAGAACAAGGCCACAACTCGCCTCCTCATCCAAATCATCAAACACCCTGGCGAGCCTGACGCACAACCACAGGCTGTGTGCTGATTGCTGCGAAAGCGAGCCGTGCCGCTGGTACAGTCTCCTCGATTCGACAAAGTTTTTCTGATCAAAGCGGATATCGGCAAGTTCCACCAGCGCCCTGCTTTGCGAGAAGTTCAATTCCACGGCTCGAACGAAGGCCGCCTCCGCTTTAGCTGGTTTTCCAAGGCGCAGGTATGCAACACCCAGGTTCTCAAACGCCTGGGGTCGCTTGGCATAAAACCGGTCTTGGGTTGCGACAATCAACTGCACAGTAGCGTCTTCGAATCGACCCCGGTCGAACAGAAAAACACCATAATTGTTCCTCGCCTGTGAGAAATCAGGCTCAAAGCGGATCGCTTTTTTAAAATGATCTTCCGCCAGCTCAAATTCCCCTTCCAATTGAAAAAGAACACCTAAGGTCGTGTGAGCAAACGCCGAGCGCGGGTCAATGCTCAACGCTTTTCTCAGGTTTTGCTTTGCGCGGGTATATTCACGCTGACGTAAATATCCGACACCAAGGTTAATCTGCCTTTCCACCACCACCCGGGGGTCAAATTCCTTTTTAATGTAACCGGTTGTTTCGGTGATACACCCGGTCAATAAAAGAAGAAAGGGAAACACAATGATGAGAGGATTCGCCCGCATTTACGCTACTCCCGCGGTAATTCGTTGGTATCGTTCCTGGCGACGTGTCCTGTCCGCCACTTCCCCCACTAACTGACCACAGGCAGCCTGGATATCCTGGCCACGGGTTGTCCTGACCATCGTTGCATACCCGGCGTCCACCAGCTTATCCTGGAAAGCCCTGACTGCCTGTCTTTTGGGTGTCTTGTAAGTTGTTCCAGGGAAAGGATTGAAGGGAATCAAATTAATCTTGCAGGGGAAATCACGCAACAACTCAATGAGTTGCAGCGCATGTTCAGCCTGATCGTTGACTTTATCTATCAGGATGTATTCAACGGTTATCGTTCGCTTCTCACCCAGGTTGTTCGCATACTGACGGCAGATCGCCAACAGTTCGGCGATGGGGTATTTTCGATTGATCGGGACCAGCTCATTTCTCAATTCATCATTAGGGGCATGTAGAGAAATCGCGAGGGATGCATCCGTGGTTTCACAGAGCCTTTGGATTCCCGGCACCACACCCGCGGTGGAAATGGTTACCTTGCGTTTCGAAATACCGTAGCCCAGATCATCCATCATCACTGCCACCGCCGGTATCACATTGTCAAGATTGAGTAGAGGCTCCCCCATGCCCATCAAAACAACATTCGTGACGACCCGCTGACGATCCGGATAATCGGGGGCCAGCAATCTCTGGGCAACCCGCAACTGGCCAACAATCTCGCCTGCAGTCAGGTTACTGTTGAATCCCTGCTTGCCGGTCGCACAGAAAGAGCAATCCAGGGCACAACCTACCTGGGATGATACGCACAGGGTGCCTCTGGCTCCTTCCGGTATAAATACCATCTCAAACAGACTGCCGGAACGGGCCTTCATCAGCCACTTGCGCGTACCGTCAGTGGATCTCTTTTCATCGGCAACTTCCGGCTCATGTATTTCGGCGATCGCAGCAAGTTTCGTTCTTAAAGGTTTGCTGATATCCGTCATCTGACTGAAATCAACAGCATCGCGATGATGCAGCCACTTCATAATTTGTGGCGTCCGGTAAGGCTTCTCCCCCAGCTCAAGCAGCAAGGATTCGAACTGATCCCTGGTGTACCCCAGCAGATCGAGTCTCAATGAGCCCTGTTGATGCGAAGATTCAATCATCTCAAGCAGATCTGCTCTTTACCGAAGAAGTAGGCTATTTCCCTGGCGGCCGATTCAGCTGAATCAGAGCCGTGAACGGCATTGGCATCGATGGACTCCGCAAAATCAGCCCTGATGGTTCCTGCTTCGGCGTCCTGGGGATTCGTCGCGCCCATCAATTGGCGATTTACAGCAACAGCGTCTTCACCTTCCAGGACCTGTACGACGACTGGTCCGGATGTCATATAGGATACAAGGCTTTCAAAAAACGGTTTGCCGTTATGTTCCGAATAGAAGCCTCTCGCCCGACCCTGGTCGAGGCGTTCCATCCGGGACGCAACGATTCGCAAACCGGCTTTTTCAAACCGGGACACGATATCCCCAATGACATTCTTCCCGACGGCATCAGGCTTGATAATAGAAAACGTTCTTTCGATCGCCATGACAACTTTGTTCCAGCTGCAAAAATTAAAGCGGCTTATTATACGCGCGTTTCAGGGGTGACAGGTAGGAAATGAGCCAGTTCCCCTGTGCTGCGACCCAGGACACCCTGGCCCGGTCTTTCAGCTTCGCTCAGGACAGGTCTGCAGGATTAATCGTCATTCCGTTTCTTCCAGCCAGGCCATCTGAATCGCTTCAAGGATGCGCTCACCGCAGCGATCCGGATCATCGTCGAACCCCTCCAGGGCCATTACCCACTGCATTAACTCGGTGAACCTGACGCTCATGGGATCGACGTCCCCATGTGCGTCGACCAGTTCAATTGCAATATCATTGATGTCTGTCCACTTCATTGCTTGTCCTCGTGCCCAAACCTTGTTTAGCCCGATTTCAATGCGCTTCAGAAACCTGGTTGATGGTGTATTTCGGAATTTCAACCACCAGGTCTTCTTCACCGATTTCAATCTGGCAGCTCAACCTCGAGTCAGGCTCAAGGCCCCAGGCTTTATCCAGCAAATCGTCTTCTGTCTCATCGGATTCTTCCAGCGAATCAAATCCTTCCCTGAGAATGACGTGGCAGGTCGTACAGGCGCAGGCCATTTCACAGGCATGCTCAATCTCGATGCCATTTTCCAGTGCCAGCTCGATCAGATTGTCACCTGGCTGCGCATCAAGGACCGCGCCTTCAGGGCATCTTTGTTCGTGGGGCAGAATAATAATCTTCGGCATCAGTCCAATCCCTATGCTAGTTCGTCGATGCGGTAACCCGCCAGGGCCTGGCGAACAGAGGCATCCATGCGCAAACCGGCGAATTCCTCGCTGGCTTTACCCAGCATCTCGATGCTCGTATTGATCGCCCTGGTATCTTCTCCCGCTACCAGGGATTCAAGTTTCAGCATCCCTTCGCGTAAAACTTCAATCTCCTGCGCTGATAGCAACTTCTCACCATCTACATCCAGGGCATTGCTTAGTGCTTCAACCACGCGACCTGCCTCTACCCTTGCCTCATAAAGAGACCGGGATTGCGCATCTGCTTCGGCGTGTTCAAACGAGTCCTTCAGCATGCTGGTAATTTCTTCTTCAGCCAGGCCATAAGTGGGTTTAACCTCGACCCTGGCCGCAACACCGGTACTTTGTTCTGTCGCCGAGACAGAAAGCAGCCCGTCCGCATCCACCTGGAACACTACCTGTATCTTTGCCGCGCCTGCCACCATCGGCGGAATTCCATGTAATTCGAACCTTGCCAGGGAACGGCAGTCAGCGACCAGGTCCCGCTCACCCTGAACCACATGAACCAGCAGCGCAGTCTGACCATCCTTATAAGTGGTGAACTCCTGGGCAAGGGCAACCGGAATCGTTGTATTTCTCTGGATTATTTTTTCAGTAAGGCCGCCCATGGTTTCAAGACCAAGGGAAAGAGGCAACACATCCAGCAGCAATATCTCGTCATCCGGCCGGTTGCCCACCAGCTGGTTTGCCTGGGCTGCGGCGCCGATGGCAACGACCTTGTCAGGATCAATATCACGCAGAGGTCTGGTTTCAAAATAGGCCGCCACCGCTTGCCGCACCAGCGGTACCCGGGTAGATCCGCCAACCAGGATGACGCTGTCGACTTCTGATAAATCAATACCTGAATCCCGTATGGCGCGACGACAGGCTTTGATGGATTCTTCGACGAGGGGTGCTATATCCTGTTCAAACCGAGATCTCGTCAGCTCACCGCTGAATTTCAATCCTTCTGTTTCAATGTCGACGGCAACAGCATCCTTCTCACTGAGGGACTCCTTGATTTCGCGTGCCTTGAGCATCAGGGAGCGAAACTGAACGTGGGTAATCTCATCTTTAAATCCTGAATTGCTGACCATCCACGCGGCAATTTTCTGATCGAAGTCGTCACCACCAAGACTGGTATTGCCGCCGGTAGAGAGCACTTCAAAAACACCCCTGTTCAGACGCAGCAGCGAGATATCGAAGGTGCCACCGCCGAGATCATAGACAGCAACAACGCCCTCGGACCCGGTATCGAGACCGTATGCAACCGCTGCAGCCGTGGGTTCGTTCAGCAACCGCAGAACTTCCACCCCGGCAATCGTGGCCGCATCCTTGGTCGCCTGTCTCTGGGCGTCATCGAAATAAGCAGGCACTGTGATGACAACCCCATCGAGATCACCCGGAAGAGAGAGTGCAGCCCGGGCAACGAGCGCCTTGAGTATTTCGGCAGATACCGCTACCGGACTTACCTCACCGCTAACGGTTTTTATTCGCGGCATGCCTGAATCGCCACCGGCAAACTCATAGGGCAAACGTTGACCCAATGACAGCAGTTCATCGGTTCCCCTACCCATCATTCTCTTCACCGAGATGATCGTATTCAGGGGATCCTGTTTCGCCATGGCGAGAGCATCCCGACCGACAATGATTTCGTCACAGGTATATCGCACCACAGACGGCATCAGTTCCTCGCCACTTTCGTCCGCCAGAGGCTCGGTAACACCGCCGCGCACACTTGCGATCAGTGAATTTGTGGTGCCAAGGTCAATGCCGGCCGCGCGCTTTCTCTGGTGCGGTTCTACTGCCTGGCCGGGTTCTGTAATCTGTAATAACGCCATTAATAATCCAGTAACTTTTCTTCAACCGAGTTGGCAGCAAGCAGCAACTTGTTCATAAACTGCAGCTTGTAAACCGCCTGCTCCGCCTTTAGGTGATCCCCGCCACTGTATGAAGCGGCGAATTCTTCTTCAAAGGAAGCCATGATTTTTTCAACTTCAGTCTTGAAGTTATCCAGCGTCGCCAGAGGTCCATCCGTGCGCTCTATTTCTTCCAGTTCCTCGCGTAATTCAATTTGTTCCATCAGGAAAACCGGATCAAGCACCGGGTTGTCCGCGATATCCGTGCCATCAAGTCCGAGCAGGTAAATCGCCCTTGGTAACCTGGACTTCAAAGTGCTGTAGGCGGCGTTGATTTGAGCGGTCCACTGCATCGATAACCGCTTCTCCCTGTCGCTTGCATTAACAAACTTGTCAGGGTGTACGTTCTTCTGCAGCTGCCTGAAACGCTCACCCAGTTCTGCTACATCAAGGTGGAACTCCTGAGGTAGCTGGAATATCTCGAAATAGTTTTGTTTGAAATCCACGTTGAATACAATCTGCGTTTCGTCGTCCCGGATGGGTTCCGAATCGTTGGACCGCTGCTTACGCAGCGGAGCGACACATCGGAAAGACGGCGCTGTTACGACTCTCTTGCCGCAGCAATGGCGACATTGTCACAAGGATACCGCTATACCGTGAAGCTCTCACCACAACCACATTCGCCCTGGACATTGGGGTTCTTGAACTCAAAGCCTTCATTCAGGCCCTGTTTAACATAGTCCATCTCCGTGCCGTCAATATAAACCATGCTCTTGGGATCAACATAGACATCAATCCCCTGGCTGGTAAATTGAATGTCTTCCGGCTGCGGTTCATCAACCGGTTCAAGCACATACATCAAGCCGGAGCACCCTGTTGTCTTTATTGCCAGGCGAATACCCACGCCTGAACCTCTCTCTTCAAGGTACTTGTTCACGTGCTCGGCTGCATTTTTTGTCAGGCTGACACCCATAAACTACTCCGCCTAGCTAGCCGCTGCGGCTGAAATATCTTCATCAGCGTGAAGATGTTTATCACGATAATCCTTGACGGCAGCCTTGATGGCATCCTCAGCGAGAACGGAACAATGAATCTTTACCGGAGGCAAAGCCAGCTCTTCAACAATTTCAGTATTCTTGATAGCTTCCGCATCATCCAGTGTGCGCCCCTTCACCCATTCGGTCAGCAGGGAACTCGATGCAATCGCCGATCCACAACCATAGGTCTTGAATTTGGCATCTTCTATGATGCCGTCTTTACCAACCCTTATCTGCAGGCGCATCACATCGCCGCATGCAGGTGCGCCGACCATACCTGTGCCCACATCATCGCTGTCCACATCCATCTTGCCGACATTTCGAGGATTCTCGTAGTGATCCAATACTTTTTCACCGTATGCCATATCTGTTTCTCCTGCGGCGGTTTCTAAAAACGCCTGTAGCGGTTCATGTTAAAAAGCCCGTTGGGCAAAGCCTCTAGTGAGCTGCCCATACTATATTGTCCATATCGACGCCATCTTTGTACATATCCCAAAGCGGCGACAGTTCCCGCAGTTTTTCAACTGCAGCCCGTACCCGTTCAATAGCGGTCTCTACGTTTTCTTCCGTTGTAAACCTGCCAATGGAAAAGCGCAGAGAACTGTGCGCAAGTTCATCATTGAGTCCCAAGGCACGCAGAACATAAGAAGGTTCAAGGCTTGCCGAGGTACAGGCGGAACCAGACGATAAAGCGATATCCGGCAGCGACATGATCAGCGACTCACCTTCGACAAAGTTGAAGCTGATATTGATGATACCGGCAACATGGTGCTCCATATTGCCACTGACATAGACTTCTTCCAGGTCCTTGAAGCCATCCCATAGTCTCTGCCGCATCGCCAGGATGCGGGCCGCTTCCTCATGCATCTCTTCTTTTGCAATCCTGAAGGCCTCACCCATACCCACCAGCTGGTGAGTCGCCAGGGTTCCCGAGCGCATGCCCCGTTCGTGTCCGCCACCATGCATCTGTGCTTCCAGCCTGACCCTTGGCTTGCGCCGTACGAACAGTACGCCAACACCTTTAGGGCCATAGATTTTATGCCCTGAAAACGACATCAGGTCTACTTTCAGTTCTGCAAGATCAATGTCGACCTTGCCAGCACTTTGCGCCGCATCCACATGGAAAAATACCTTCCTGGCACGGGTGATCTCACCGATACCGGCAATGTCATTAACCACACCAATTTCATTGTTCACATGCATGATGGAAACGATGGTTGTATCTTCACGAATCGCAGCGTCAACCTGCTGCGGGGTAACCAGGCCATCGGTGCCCGGTTCAAGGTAAGTGACTTCAAAAGCTTCCCTTTCCAGGTGCCGGCAGGTATCCAGTACTGCCTTGTGTTCAATTTTCGAGGTGATGATGTGGCGGCCCTTTTTCTTGTAAAAGTGGGCGACGCCTTTAATTGCCAGGTTGTCTGACTCTGTCGCGCCGGAGGTCCACACGATCTCCCGTGGATCACAATTCACCAGATCGGCCACCTGGCGGCGGGCAACCTCGACGGCTTCCTCCGCTTCCCAGCCAAATTTGTGGGAACGGCTGGCGGGATTACCGAATTTGCCTTCCGCCAGAAGACATTCGCTCATTTTCTGCGCCACCCTCGGATCCACAGGTGTGGTCGCAGCATAGTCAAAATATATCGGTGTTTTCATCTACTTCTACTCCATCACACTTTATGCGCCGGTAATCTGATCAGTTCCTCGCACCTGGCATCCTGCCTTGCTGCAATCTGCTGAACCTCACGTTTGGCGATAATACTGGCCAGATCAATACCACTCAGGAACTGGTGTATCTGCTCACTCAAATCCGTCCATAACTCATGGGTCAGGCAGATCTCACCATGCTGGCAGTCCGAACTACCGCCACATCGGGTTGCATCAACATTCTCATCAACTGAATCGATGATTTCCGCAATACAGATATCATTCGAAGCCTTGGCCAGCCGATAGCCGCCCCCGGGACCACGAACACTGGCCACCAGGTGATTGCGTCTCAATTTGGCGAACAACTGCTCCAGGTAGGACAGGCTGATGCCCTGTCTTTCCGAGATATCTGCAAGACTGATCGGGTCCTGATGCTCATGCACCGCGAGGTCAAGCATAGCGGTGACTGCGTATCGTCCTTTTGCTGTAAGTTTCATATTGTCTCGGTCTTCTCCATAGCCAGTTTAAATCACTGGTACACGGCCTTGGCCAGGGATGCGAAGTATACCCGACTAATTTAGTCAGGTAAATAACCTACTGAAACAGTCAGGTATATATCCGACTATTTTAGTCAGGTATTAACAAATAGACAGCTGTTTCTTAGATCAATTGGCTCTTGGGGGGCAGTTTACCTAATTCCAGAGGAATTAAGGAAACTGTCCCCCTAATTACCCGTCTGATTAAGGTCGGTATGCCGCACCACTATTTCCGCCATAACCGCGTCCTGACGAAAATATCCTGTTAATCAGACGTTCCCTAGTTGCAGCGTTTGTTAATCGCTGTGAGGAAGCCGCGCAGGATATTGACCTCCATCTGGTCCGGGCGGATTCGATTCAGCATCCGGCGCAGGCGGGTCATAAGTTGCCTTGGGTTCTCCGGGTCATGGAAATTCACCTGGATCATGGTCTGCTCGAGATGGGTAAACAGGTGTTCCATATCCTGTGCGGTGGCCAAGGCCATATCCCAGTTTTCAGCTTCTATACCGGTCCCAGGCATTTGGTTCGAACGGCTCGCGGGCGTTTCAGCTTGCTCCTGAAGTGATGCCTGTAAAATCTCGTAGCAGATTACCTGCACCGCCATCGCCAGATTCAACGAGCTGTAGCCTTCACCGGTGGGGATATTCACATGATAGTGGCACTTCTGCAGCTCTTCATTCTTTAGTCCGCGGGATTCCCGTCCAAACAATATCGCAACCTTTCTGCCGCTGCGCTGTTCTGCAACCACTTTTTCAGCGCAGGCTCTGGGGTCAAGCAAGGGCCATGGAATACGCCTGTCCCTGGCCGAGGTGCCGATGACAAGTTCACAATCAGCAATCGCCGCATCCACATCAGCGACAACCCTGGCTTTTTCCACGACATCCGCCGCGCTGACCGCTCGAAAGTTTGCTTTCTCGCTGGGGAAGTCAATCGGGTTGACCAGGGTCAGGCTGGTCATTCCCATATTCTTCATCGCCCTTGCGGACGCTCCGATATTGCCGGGATGGGAGGTTTCAATCAGTACGATGCGCAGTCTCGAGAAGAGATTTTGTTCATTCATGGCATGAATTTTACAGTCATGCCGGGAAACTTTCTCAAATCTTTCATCGGTCTGTTATCATGCGCGACCGCTCCGCCTATGGCTGGACGGCTCCCCTTCAAACAGGATCTTTACCATGCAACCGATGGCGACTATCGCTCTCCGTGCCGCCAGAGAGGCAAGCCTCAAGATCACCCGTGCTTTTGACCGGCCTGACCTGGTGAAAATAGATGAGAAGGGTCACAACGATTACGTCACCAATGTCGACCGGGAGGTGGAACGGATCATCGCCGAAGCGCTGCACGAGACTTACCCGGATCATGCCATCAGCGGTGAAGAACAGATCAGCAACGTTGCCCCGGAAGATGCCGAGTACGAATGGATTATCGATCCCATTGACGGCACCATGAATTTCGTCCGGCAGATCCCCCATTTCTGCATTTCCATTGCCTGCCTGCACAAGGGCAAACTGGAGCACGGGATCATCATCGATCCCATGCGCCAGGAAGAGTTTGTGGCCAGCAGAGGCCAGGGTTGCCAGCTTAACGGCAGACGAGTACGCGTCAGCGCCAAGGAAGTGCTGGACGGGGCCATGATCGGCGCCGGTGGTACCGCCAGGGATAACATAGCGGAAGCGCAGAGTGAACTGACCCGGCATCTGTACGATGAGCACGTCATCCTGCGCCAGCAGGGCAGCGCCTGTCTTGAACTCGCCTATGTCGCCGCGGGTCGACTGGATGCCATGTGGATGAGCAATCTTAAGCCCTGGGATATGGCAGCAGGCGCATTGATGGTAACCGAGGCCGGTGGCCTGCTGGGGGAGTTCTCCGGCGGGGCAAACTATATGCAGTCCGGCAATATTGTTGCCGGCTCACCCAAGGTTTTTAAGTTCCTGGCGCCGCTGGTGAAGAAACATTTCGACGGACTTGAGCCGTCGTCCTGAGCCAAGGGCATCATGTTCCCGACTGATCAGGAACCGAAGGCAGAACTTCACTGCCATCTGGATGGTCTTCTCCGTCCTTCTTATGTCAGGACCATCCAGGCTGGCGGTTTCTGCCCTGATCTTAACCTCAAAGAACTCAGCAACTATTATCCCGTCACGGATATCGATGCCTGGTTTCGACTCGGCCGTTTTTACGAACCCTTTCAGCAGGGAAACGGCGACCTGCTACTCGAAGTTCTGAAGCTCTATCTCCATGACCTGATCGCCCAGAATGTAAGCTATGTCGAGATTATGCTCTCTTCCTTTTTTGATCTTGAGGATGAAAGGCTGGCGCTGATGTTACAGCGATATCGCGACACGGCCGACAACATCGACGGTATTGAGGTGGGTTATCTATGGGCGACGGGTCGCAGCAAATTCGAGCAGCGGGCCGACCGGGTACGGTGGTTGTGGCGACAGGGGTACATTGACGGAATCGCCCTGGCCGGTGATGAAAGTGCTCGCACCATCAAAGACTTCAGGGATATTTTCCAGGATTTTGCACAGGAAAATATCCCGGTTGAAATCCATGCGGGTGAATGGCTCGGACCCGATTCGATCTGGGACGCACTTGAATACGGCCATCCGCGACGACTCGGCCATGCACTGTCCCTCTTCGATGATCCTGCACTTCCCCCCTATTTACGGGACAAGGACATTCACATCGAATTCTGCCCCACCAGCAATATCAAAGTTGCTGGCGTTAAAAAAATTGATGATCATCCAGTCTTCAAAGCGTTCGAGCAGGGACTCAACTTCAGCATTAACACCGATGACCCGGGGCACTTCGAATGCAGCATGAACTCGGAATTCAGACTGATTAATTCAGTGCGGCCATTTGCCGCGGGTGAAACTGACCTGATCTTCAGCAACGCCCTGCGCTCATCCTTTCGCGATCAGGGCGACGAATCATCCTGAGGGTAGGCCCGCGTTCAGAAGCCGTCGCCGAGGTCAGGATCTTTCGCGCCTTCTTTTACGGGGACGGCCAGGTCTTCTCTCGAGATGTTAAGTAACAGCAGAACGCTGGCAGCAATATAGATGGAGGAATAGGTCCCCACCAGCACACCGATGATCAGGCCGATGGCAAAACCGCGAATCAGCTCTCCACCGAGTATCAGCAGGGAAAACAAGACGATTAACGTCGTAAAGGAGGTGATCAGGGTCCGGCCCAGGGTCTGGTTCAGCGATTTATTGATTATATCAATGGGCGATCCCCGACGGATCTTGCGAAAATTCTCCCTGATCCGGTCTGATACCACGATGGTATCATTCAACGAATAACCGATCACCGCCAGCAACGCTGCGACGACGGTCAAATCGAAATTCCAGCGGACTAGAGAAAAGAGCCCGAGCGTAATCATCACATCGTGGAACAAAGCGATGACGGCGCCAATCGCAAATTTCAGCTGGAAGCGAAAGGCAACATAGATCAGCACCATCGCCAGCGCCGTCAGCAGACCGAGCCCGCCCTGGTTAGTGAGTTCATCTCCGACCGCCGGACCGACAAATTCAGATCGGCGCAAGGCGACTTCGGAACTCACCATCGCCTTCAGCGATTCCAGAATCCGGTCTCCCAGCCTGGCGTTTTCTCTATCGTCCAGGTTTTTCTGTGGCGGTATGCGTACCAGCACATCCCGCTCCGAACCAAAGTACTGCACCACATGACCTTCAAACCCGGCTTTGCCCAGGTCAATTCGAATCGCCTCGGGACTGACCGGCTCCTCGAAGAAAACTTCAACCAGGGTGCCGCCGGTAAAGTCGAGCCCCCACTCCACCTGGTTAATCGCCAGATTAATGATGGAGGCAAGCACCAGCGTCACGGAAATTATTGCAGCCGTCTTACGGTAGCCCATAAAATCAAAATTGAAATTGTCCAGCGCCATCAGATCATCAGCTCTTTTACATTGCGCCCGCCGTACATCAGATTAACGATAGCCCGGGTCCCCACGATGGCGGTAAACATGGAAGTAATAATGCCGATGGACAGGGTCACCGCAAAGCCCTTAACAGGACCGGTACCGATACTGTAAAGAATGACTGCCACCAGCAGGGTCGTCAGGTTTGCATCCACGATGGTGACGAAGGCACGCTCAAACCCGGCATTGATGGCCGCCTGGGGTGACATCTTGTTCTTCAGCTCTTCACGGATCCTGGAGAAGATCAACACATTGGCGTCCACCGCCATCCCCACCGTCAGGACGATACCGGCAATGCCCGGCAAGGTCAGGGTGGCGGACAAACTCGACATCACCGCAATCAGCAGCACCAGGTTGGCCGATAGCGCCAGGTCCGCCGCCAAGCCAAAAGCCCTGTAGTAAACCAGCATGAACAGCAATACCAGGCCCAGACCAACCGCCACTGAAATGGCGCCTTTTCTGATATTGTCTTTGCCAAGACTGGCGCCGATGGTCCGCTCCTCCACAATAAACATGTCAGCCGCCAGCGCTCCTGCCCTTAACAGTAAAGCCAGCTCTCTGGCCTCTCCTGCCTGCAGGCCCGTGATTCGAAAAGAAACACCGAGGGCCGCCCTGATGGTGGCAAGGCTGATGACCCGTTTAACCACATAGGGAACGCTGACACGCACCTCCTGCCCGTCCACCATCTCATAGCGGTCCCGGGTCTTGGTCTCGATGAAGATAACCGCCATGCGCCTGCCAATATTGCGCCGGGTGGCACGGTGCATCAATTCTCCACCATCACTGTCCAGCTTGATATTGACCTGGGGCAGCCCGGAATCAGGATCGAACCCCACCTGGGCATCGAATACGCGATCGCCTCTCAGGATGATCTTTTTTTCAACACTGGCCGTGCGCCCCTCGTAATCATAGGAAATGGTGGTGGAGCGCGGCGCATCCGGCTGCGCTTCCAGGCGAAACTCCAGCGTTGCAACCTTGCCGAGGATCTTTTTCGCCGCGGCCGTATCCTGCACGCCAGGCAGATCCACCACGATGCGGTTACGCCCCAGGCGCTGTACCAGTGGTTCCGCCACACCCAGCTCATTGACCCGATTGCGGATGGTCTGCAGGTTCTGTGAAATTGCAGAGTCTTCAATTTCTTCGATCGCATCCTGGGTCATGGTCAGGGTGACAAAATACTGATCGTCCCGCCCCTCTGTGATCAGGAACTGGCGATACTCCGACTCGATTTTATCGCGCCCCCTGTCACGCAATTCTTCCGTGGCAAAGGAGACCTGCAACACACCATGGGCAGGCGATTCAAAACCTGAATAGCGAATCCTGTCTGACTTATCCCTTAAGGTGCGCTTTATATCCTGCTCCAGCGCCTCAATCCGATCACTGATGGTCTTTTCGGTATCGACTTCCATTAAAAAGTGAACCCCGCCGCGCAGGTCCAGACCATACTTCATGGGTGCTGCGCCGATATTGACCAGCCACTGGGGCGTGGTCGGTGCGGCATTCAGCGCGACGATAAAAGAATCCACCTGGTCATGCAGGGCTCTTTGTACGACAGACCTGCCCTTAAGCTGCGAATCATCATCAGGGAACCTGATGAGCGCACTGCCGTCCTTCAGCACGGCATTGAAATACGGCAGGCCCGCCGCTTCCAGCGCATCGGTCGCGACGCTTAAATCGCCGATGGAAACCTCCAGGGCAACATCTTCATTGGAAATCTGGACGGCAAAATCCGGCGGATAGATATTCGGCAGGGCATAGATTACGCCCAGGAAGACGACCACTACAACCAGCAGGTTCTTCCATAAGGGATAGCGGTTAATCAAAATCGTAATTCCGGATCATTAATGCAGGGGCCGTCTAGATAGACTTGATCGTGCCTTTTGGCAGGGCGGCGGAAACCGCGCTTTTCTGCAGTTT